>JACVJG010000082.1 GCA_015711875.1 Candidatus Solincola jinzensis
AGCAGACAGCGGTCTACCTCCACCGGGTATCCCTCCGGCGTGCTTCCGAGATACACGTTGCCCGCGGGGTCCTCGGCGTCGTGGTTGCGGATGCGCGAGGGACCCATAGCCTCCCACACCCGCTTGCCCAGCACGCGCCTCAGCTCGCGTTCCGTCCATTTGCGGTGCAGGCCCACCGCGCATACCAGCTCCACATCCTCCCGGCGCACCCCTAGGGAGAAGAGCTCCTCCAGCACCGCCTCCACCGCCATACCCCGGGGGTCCCTCCATACCGGCGGAAGGGGAAGGCAGGGGTCGTCGAAGGCTATGGTGACCCGAGAGCCGCGCCCCACCAGCTCACCCAGGGGAGGGGCGCCAAGGGGGTCGCGCAGAGCCCTCCTCACCGCGCCCTGGTAATCGGCCAAAGGGGCGGCGGGAGGAGGGGCCGTTATCACCCTGGTGCGGTCCGGCAACTCCACGCGAATCAGGTCGTCGCCGTAGAAGACCAGCCTGTTCACCGCTCACCTCAAAGGGTCAGGTATTGAAGCTTGGAATTCTTACCGCAATTTACCATTAAAAGGCGGCAGAGCCAGGTCATGTATCTTGAATCAAGAAGATGGCCTTGTCGGACGATGAGGTCAGACCGCAAGATTCAAGATTCAAGACCAGGCCTCATATTAGCCCATGGCGCCGGAAGCGAGGATCTCCTCCACCTCCGCGGGCTGTTTTCCGAGCACCTCCTCCAGCAGCCAACGGTTGTCCTGCCCCAGCGCGGGGGCGGGACCGCGCGGCCTGATCTCGCTTCCCAGCGCCTTCATCGCGGAACCGAAGATGGTGATGATGCCGGCGCCGGGCTGCTCCAGGTCCACCAGCATGCCGCGGGCCGCGGTGTGGGGGTTCTCCACCACGGACTTCACGTCGTTCACCGGAGCCCCCGGGACCTCGTATTCCTGCAGCAGCTCCCAGACCTCCGCGTTGGTCAACCCGGACGACCACTCCTCGATTATCTCCCTGAGCGCGGGTTCGTTGGCGTTGCGGGCCATGAGGTCGCGAAAGCGCTCGTCCTCGGCCAGCTCGGGCTTTCCCATGGCCCTGCACAGGTTATGGAAAGGGTGGTCCCCCACGCAGATGATCATCACGTACCCGTCCTTGGTGCGGTAGGCGTCGAAGGGGGTTACGTAAGGATAGCGGTTGCCGGTGCGCTGGGGGATGTTCCCGGCGACGGTATAGTCCACGAACTTGGCCTCCAGGAGGTTTATGGCCACGTCGTACATGGAGACGTCCAGGTACTCCCCCACCCCCGTTCGCTCGCGCGCGAAAAGGGCGGCGCATATCCCGAAGGCGGCGTAGAAAGCGCACGAGATGTCGATTATGAGCGTGCCGGCGCGGGTGGGAGGCCCTTCGGGGAACCCGGTGGTGCTCATGAGCCCGGTGAGCGCCTGCAGCACGGCGTCGTAGGCCGGCAGGTGCGCCAGGGGGCCGTATTGCCCGTAACCGGAGATGGAGCACATCACCAGCTTCGGGTTTATTTCCCTCAGGGTCTCGTAGTCTATGCCCAGCTTCTTGACCACTCCGGGGCGGTAATTCTCCACGAAGACGTCGGATACCGCCGCCAGCTCCTTGAACAGCTCTACCGCGCGTGGGTTCTTGAGGTCCAGCACCACGCCGCGTTTTCCGCGGTTGAGAACCGCGAAGGACGCGGAGACGCCGTCCTTGTAAGGAGGGAAAAGCCTGGCCTCGTCGCCCAGGCCCGGCCGTTCCACCTTGATCACCTCCGCTCCCATATCGGCCAGGAAAAAGGTGCAGCCCGGCCCCGCCACGGTGTTGGTGAAGTCGATCACCCTGATTCCTTCGAGCATGGATCGCATGTTCTTACCTCCTAGACCGTTTCGTTAGCACCTTTGCATTATTCCCTGCTCCATAACATTGTATGCCGTAGAGGGCGAAATGCTACCGGCGTGAAGCGGTTGAAAATATCCCTGCCGTGAAGGCCAACGGCGTGGATGGAGGAGCTGGTTGTGGCGCACGGGGAGGGAAAGGAGACCAAGAAAACTGCGGGTAAAACGGCTCATGCATCCTCAACGGCGCTTGCCCGGGTGAGGCGCCGTCAACGGCGCTTGTGCCCGGAGCGCCGCGGGCCCCGGCCGCGTCGATGGGATACCGGTTGTAAACATGTTTGACTTGCTGGGTTTTCGCCGTCAGAATAGCGCTTATGCTGGAGAAGATGCGCCCGGCCTCGCGTCGCCATCTGACCCTGGCCAACCTCCTGGAAAAACTGGCGGAAGCGCGCGGCGGAGCCGAGGCTCTCACCGCCGGGATCTCCGCTTACCGTGGGCTTTCCGCCCCCACCGGCCTTGGAGCCGGCGACTTCCTGCGCCTGACCAACCTGGCGGCGGAGGCCCTCATCCGGGAATGGGACCTGAAGAAGGGAGAGCGCGTCGCCGTTCTCGCGCGTGACCCCGGAGAATCGCTCCTCATATCGCTGGCGGCGATAAAGGCGGGCGCTATAGTGGTCCCCCTGCCTCCCGAGCTGCCGGAAGAGGAGCTAGCCAGGCGGATGGAGGGCTGCGGTGTCTCCCTGATCATAGCCGACGGCGCTTTCCTCGCGGCGTGCCCCGACGCCCCGGGGAGCCTGCGCCGTGAGGGACGCCTGGCGGCCTGCGGCCCGCGGGAAGCGGTTCCGCCCGGAGCCGTTTCCCTGCACGAAGCCATGGAGAGGTCATCCGGCTTTTTCCTCCCTTATACCCTCAAGCCGTCCAGCGTGGTGGCGCTTTTCCACCATCCCACCCCACCGGGAAAACCGCGCGCGGTCATGGCCACCAACGAGATGCTGCTGTGGCCGGGACGGGTCGCGGCCTTCCTGCCCTTCTTCAGGCCCGGAGGGCTTTTTCTCAACGCCCTCTCCCCGTTGACCATGGCTGGTTTCGCGGCCTCGTTGGCGGCGCTTCTCTGCGGCATGCGGCTTGCCTTCCTCGGGGAGGCGGAAACGGTGCCCGGAACCGAGAACCGGGATGGGTGGACGAACGTTGTCTTCTCGGCGTCCCCGCGACAGTATATCCGCATGCTGGAGGCGGGCGTGGGCGGGTTTGGCGCCGCGTCCCTGCGCCTGTGGTTGTGCTGGGGCTATGGGCTGTCGCGGGAAGCGGTGGCGGAGCTGGGGATGTATGCCGCCGGGAAAGGCCGCTTTCCGGCGCCGGTGATGGAAGCCTGTGATGCGGAGGGCAACGCGGTGATGCCGGCGGTGAGGTTCTCGCTGCGAAACCGGGTGTGGCCGCGTGACGGGTTTGGAATGGCGATACCGCCCAACCGCATGCGCGTCGTGCACGGGAGCCGCTCAGGGGAGGCGGGCGGGAGAGTCCTCGCCCTCAAGGGGCCATCGGTGACCCCGGGATACTGGAACGACCTGGAAGCCACCCTGGAGGCCAGGAAGGGTGGCTGGCTGTACTGCCCCCTGTAAGAGAGCGGTGTCGTGGTGGGCGGCAGCCCGTTGTGGCCTCCAGGGGCCGGGCGCCCACTCCCCGGGATGCCCCACCGGCTCTCCCGTGTAAGAGCTCGTGCAAAAAAGCGGCAAGCGGAGCAGCAGAACGCGGGCACGGGTTACAGGGGCCTGGATGCAGGGACAGCAGAGCTTCTTCAGGCCGGATGGGAGACCGTCTCCGCCTCCGCGTGCAGAGGCGATGCCGACCCCTCCCCCACTCGCCTCCTCTGGATGGCGCGCAGTGCCTCCAGGGCAGCGCGCCTGACCTTCTCACTGCGATCGCCCGTGTACTCCTGCAGGATATCACGGCACTCGTCGCTGCATATCCTTCCCAGGGCAAGGGCCGCGGCGGCCCGCAGCTCGTTCTTGCCTCCGGCCATGAAGGGCAGCAGGGGCTTCTTGCGCAGGATGCGCTGGCAGTAGGGTATGGCGGAACGGTCGCCTATCTCCCCCAGGGCCCAGAGGGCGGCGGATTTCACGGCGTTGCTGCGTCTGCGCTCCTTCTTGAAGCTGCGCGGAGGCTTGATGATGTTCATGAGCACCGGCGCGGTGGAGACGTCGCGCAGGTAGCCCAGGCCGATGCACGCCTCGCGCTGCACCCGCTCATCGCGATCGTCCAGCGCTTCCACCAGCAGTGACACCGTCTCCGAGGTGCGGATCCTGGAGATGGCCTTGATGGTCTCCCGGCGCACCTCGGGATTCTGGTGGCGGATGAAGCGCGCCAGCGACTGGATGATGGAACGGTTGCCGATCTCGGCCAGGATGGAGACGATGTTGCGGTACATGTGCCAGGGGTTGTATTTTTCCAGGTCGTTGATGAGGCCGAGGATGGCATCCTTCCCTATGCTTTCCAGCGCCTCGAAGGTGACCCTCTTCACCAGCAGGTCCTCGCTGTCTTTGAGCACCTGTATCAGGGGCTGGATGGACTTGTCCTCGAACTTGATGAGCAGCTCCGCCACCTCGGTGATGGTCTGTATGTCCCCCTCCCTCAGGATATCGGCCAGGTTTTCCAGCACCTCGGGGCTTGCCACCGTGGCCACCGCCTCCAGGGCGGTGCGCCTCTGCTCCGGCTTGCGGGTGTCCTCGGCGCTGTTGTGGCGCCAGAAGGTATCGATGATCTCCAGGGCGGCCCTGTATTCCCGTGAGAGGATGAAGGTCTGCGCCAGGCTGGCGAGGCACGAGGCCAGGGTGGTGTATACCTCGCTGAGCTCACGCTCCCTTTCCAGGCGCTCCAACAGGCGGTCTTTCATCTCGAAGGCGACGGGGAACTCCTGCAGGCGTTTGCTCATCTCCAGGGCGGCGGGGATGTTGCGCAGGGTCTCCGCCGTCTTCAGCCTGATCTCCGGGCTCATGTCTTCCAGGTTGTCCAGCAGGCTCTCCAGGAGCTTGAGAACGGTGTCGTGGCGGCGCGCCCGGTAGAGTTTCTGCATCAGGCGGGGTATGTTCTCGTCGATGGTTATATCGCGGGTCAGATCGTCGATGTCCAGGGTGAGGCCCTCGCTCACCAGCATGTTGCTTATCTGATACACCAGGGTGCTGGCGCCGGCGCTGCCCCGCTCCCCCGAGGAGCCGTTTACGATCTTCTTCCACATGTCGGCCTGGAAGATGCGGTCGCTGACCCGCGATTCCCAGGGCTTTCCCACCGAGGACTGGTAGATCTCGTCGATGAGGGCCGAGAGCGCCTCGTAGCGCAGTTCCTGTTCAGGGGAGAACCCGGTCTCCGGGTCATCCACCACCCGCTGCAGGGCCTCGTGCTCGCGGATGGCGCTCTCCAGGAGGTCCAGCATCTTGTTCTCTCGCAGGCTGTCCAGTATTAACCGGCGCATCTCCAGCTCGCGCAGGGCCTCGGGCTTCTCGCGCAGCAGGTATCCCTTCAGCTCCGAGGGCTCCAGGAAAGCGGCGGCCTTGGCGATCTCCTCCACGTCCATGCGCCGCAGCTCCTCGTCTCCGAGTTCCCCCAGAAGCTGGGCGCTTCTCTCCAGGGTACGGCATACCTCGTCCAGGGCTGCTTCCGGGTCCTCGATCTCCACCACGATCTCGCGTACTGCCTGGCGCAGCAGAAGCCCCAGGCGAGGAGGGTTGCTCATGATGTCGCGGATGGTCTCCTCACCGGCCTCGGCGCGGCCGGTCTTTCCGGTGATGTAGTTCACGAAGCGCTCGTCCTTGAGCTTTTCGTTGAGACGCGCCAGCTCCTCTTCCTTGAAACGCCCCTCCCCTTCCTTTTCGGCTTCCTCCACGGCGATCACCTCGTCATCCGCCACGGAGACGAAGCGCTTCTCGTTCACCAGGATGTGGCTGCATCCCTGCCTTGCCACCTCCTCCGCCAGACCTCCCAGCTTGCGCAGATCCTCCGGCTCCCTGGTCATGATGTAGAGGAACTTCAGGAACTCCTCCTGGTCCATGCCGGCGGAGAAGGTGATGCTGTAGATATCCCTGCGGCGCAAGCCGTCGAGGAAGGAGAGCACCGGCGGCCTCACCTGGTCGCGGTCGTGCAGCTTCTCCCCGTTCACGAGCAGAAGGTTGTCAGCTTCTCCCAGGGTGAGTTTTCCAGTCTGGGAGAGGAGGGGGTCCATGCGCGCGTATGCCGTCTCCACCGAGGCGGAGATCATGTCGCTGGTGGGTGGATACATGTGGATGTTGATCATGGCGGCGTTGAGGGCGATGAGCAGTTCCACCGCCCTGCGCGCCAGCTCCTCGCCGCTGTCCGCCAACGCCTGGTTCTCTTCCATGTATCCCGCCGTCTTACGCGCGCTCGCGCTCCCTGCCGCGACGGGGGCGCATGCGCGAGGTCACTTTGCCTCCCCGACGTGTTCTCAAGGGAACTCTTTTCTGGATATTATTTATCGACAGCCACACGCGCCTACATTAGGTTTTCAGAGCCACCAAAGGCCCTCGCCACAGCCGGACCGTGCCTGCATCCGCGCCCGCGCTTCCGGCAGCAGAGGTTTGACCCTCAATTCCCTCCGCGACTTCGACGGTGGCCATCTCCTCCGGAGGGCGCCGGGGCCGTCGCGGGCGAGGCTCATGGCCGCAAGGACGAAAGCAGCGGGAGGGCGGGGCGGATGCCCAGCTCCCGGCGCAGATGGCGGGGAAAAGGAAGGAAAAACCTGCGATAATAAGGCCATGGCGCTCATAATCTCCCTGCGTGAGCTCGGTGAGGAGGCGGCCGTCGAGCGCTGTGCCGAGGCCCTTAAGGAAGGCGCGCTGGCGATCCTTCCCACCGACACCGTGTATGGCATCGCCGCCAGGGCCGACGCCGGCAAGGCCGTCGCCGCCGTTTTCGCCGCCAAGGGAAGGGACGACACTAAGAGCCTGGTGGTGATGGTCAGTCACGGACGTGAAGCGGAAGAGCTCGCTTCCCCTGAGGACCGTGAACCCCTCCGGCGCCTTTCCGCTCTCTGGCCGGGTCCCCTGACGGTGGTGGTGAGGGCGGCCGAGGTGCCCTGGAAAAGATACCTGGCACCGAGGACGGATACCCTGGGCGTGCGCGTGCCGGGCCATCCTTTCATGCTCCGCCTGCTCACCGCCTGCGGGCCGCTGGCGGTGACCAGCGCCAACCTGTCGGGAAACGCCTCCCCCCGCTCTTTCGCCGAGATAGACCCGGTATTGCTGGAGAGGGTCGAGATCGCCGTCGACGCGGGGGAATGCGGTTCGGGCAGCCCTTCCACGGTGGTGGAGCTGAGGGGATGGGAATATTCCCTGCTGAGGACGGGCGAGATCCCCGAGGGGCGCATAGCCTCATTGTTGCGGGGAGAGAGGGCGCCGCGCGTGTCAGGCGGGGAGCGTGAGGAGAAAAGGAGCGACGGTTGATCGACATACTTTTCGTTTGCACCGGGAATATGTGCCGCAGCCCCATGGCGGAGTCCCTTTTCCAGGAGCGGTTGCTGCGCGATTACCCTCAACTGGCGCCTTTCGTGCTGGCGCATTCCGCCGGCACCTCCGCGGTGGGGGGGAACCCCGCCTCCTCGGCGGCGGTACAGACCATGGACCTCTGGGGGATCGATCTGTCGAGCCACCGCGCCAGCGAGCTCACCCCCAACCTTTTGCGCGGTGCCGACCTGGTGATAGTGATGGCGCGAGAGCACCTGTTGTCCATAGGCAGGATGGAGCCCGACGCTCTCTCCCGGAGCGTGGCTCTCAAGCATGTGGCGGCGGTGGAAAAGGAGCTTCTGGCCGGGCTAGGAGAGGGGCCGGTGCTGGACGAGGATGGGGTCAGGAAGCGGCTGGGGAAGGCGCTGGAGATGCTGAGCGGGATATCTCCGCAGGAGGGCTTCCTGGCGGATGTGGAGTCGCGAGCCTCTGATATAATTGACCCCATTGGCGGCTCCCTGCGCGTTTACCTGGGGGTGGCGGAGGATATAGACGATTCCCTGGAAAGGGCCATGAGGGTCTTCTTCGGAGAGCCCCAGGCGAGGCCATGAAGATCACGCCCCGCCGGGCGTCGGGACGGAGGGGCGGACGCCGGAACGGAGGGGCGGGCAGGTCAGCCGAAGCCCCGCACGGGAACGGAGGAAAGGCGGAATGAAAGTCGCTCTCGGTTGCGATCATGCGGGATTCGCCCTCAAGGCGTTGGTGTCCGCCTGCCTCGAGGAGTCTGGGCACGAGGTGCTCGACCAGGGCACCTTCTCGGAGGAATCCTGCGATTACCCCGACTTCGCGGAGCGGGTGGCGAGGCTGGTGTCGTCCGGCGAAGCGGAAAGGGGTATCGCTATCTGCGGCACGGGTATCGGCATGGCCATGGCCGCCAACAAGCTGCCGGGCGTGAGGGCGGCCGCCTGCAACGACATCTACACCGCGCGGTTCAGCCGCCTGCACAACGACGCCAATCTGCTCACCCTGGGCGCCAGGGTGGTGGGCCCGGGGGTGGCGGAGGAGATCGTGCGCACCTGGATGGATACCCCCTTCGAAGGAGGACGCCACGCTCGCAGGCTGGAGCGTCTGGCGGAGATAGAGGGTCGATACGGAGGAAGGAGACCATGAGCGGCCTTGACGAGGTGACCAAGGTTGACCCCGAGATCGCGCAGGTGATCCGCAACGAGCTGGAGCGGCTGCGCAACAAGATAGAGCTCATAGCCTCGGAGAATTTCCCGTCCCTGGCCGTGCTGCAGGCGGCGGGGAGCGTCCTGACCAACAAATACGCGGAGGGCTATCCCGGCCACCGCTGGTACGGGGGATGCGAATGCGTAGACGTGGCGGAGGAGCTCGCGGTGGCGCGGGCCAAGGCGCTCTTCGGGGCGGAACACGCCAACGTGCAGCCCCATGCCGGGGCACAGGCCAACACCGCGGTCTATTTCTGCGCCCTCAAACCCGGGGACAGCATCCTGGGCATGGAAAAGACGGCAGGCGGCCATCTCACCCATGGGACATCGGCGAACATCAGCGGAACCCTTTACGACGCCCACTTCTACGGCGTCAACCGCGAGACGGAGATGCTCGACTATGACGAGATAGCGGAGATAGCCAGGGATTGTCGGCCTCGCCTGATCATCGCG
>MU158539.1:0-3380 GCA_015711875.1 Candidatus Solincola jinzensis
GCGCGTGGGTTCGCGCGCCACCGCGGAATAAGAATATATGCCGTCCTCGTAAAGCGCGCCCTCCCCGAAAACGCCGCCCGGGTAGAGGAAGCCGAGGATAAAGAGTTTCCCGTCCCCGTGCACTATGTTGGCTTCCACCGTGCCCTCCTCGACCAGGTAGAGGTGCGTGGCCTCGTCCTGGTCGATGAAGATGTACTGCTCGCGGTCGAAGCTCTCGGGCTTGAAGAGCTCCCGCGCCTCCTCGCGCAGGCCCTCCTCGAGGTGGGCGAGGAATTCCCGCAGATGTTGGTTTTCCAACCTGGCCTCCCCGGTCAAAGGAAGATATTGACGTGGGTAAATTATAACAACAGGGAGATGGAAAAAGGAAAGGCCATGCCCTGACCGGGGTCAGGGGACAGCAGTGGGCGCAATGGATGATCTCCGACGCTCGCGGAAAGCGGAGGTGAGAGCCCGCCATCGACATCAGGCCTCGAGCGTGGAACGTGCGCTTCTCACCCCTCCACATGGATGCCCTTGATCAGATCTATGCGCGTGACCACCCCGGCCACCTTTCCCCCCTCGTCCAGCACCACCAGGAAGCGGGTCTGGTCGGTGAACATCTTCATGATGGCGGCCTGTATGCTCGCCTTCAGCCCTATGGTGAGCGGAGGGGTGAACATGACGTCCTCCACCGTGCGGTAGGTTGGGGATGCGGGATCCTTGCGCGCGAAGATGGAGATGAGGTCGGTATCGCGCACGATGCCCACCAGGGCCCCGTTTCTGTCGATCACCGGGAAGCCGTGGAAGTGGTAGGTCTTGAAAATCTCCAGGAGCCGGTCCAGCCCTTCCTCTTTCGCGATGATCACGGGGTCGGGGCTCATCACGTCCTCGACCTTGCCCTCGAGGTAAAGCGTGAATTCCCTGCCCATGTCCAACTCCTTACACGTGCGCTTCCCCGGCCTTGATTATCGCATATCGGGTGCAAGGGGGGCCGACGAGCTGGAAGAAAAGGGTGGTGGCGGCGATGACGCTGATGGTCATCATCGCGAGTTCCGCACCCGCTTCCCCGAACTTACCCCCGCCCAGCTCGAGCATGGTCTGGATGGAGAGGCCGATGGCCACCCCGGCCTGGGAGAAGAGGCAAAGCCCCAGGTATTTGCGCACGCTTGCGGGCGCGGCGGAGATCCTTCCTCCCAGCGAGGCCCCCGCCTGCTTGCCCGCGGACCTGAAGACGATATAGAGGAAGCCGATCCAGCCCAGGCTCAGCAGCTTGCCCGCGTCGAGTTGAGAGCCGACCAGCACGAAGAAGATCACGAATAGGGGTTGCGTGGTCCCCCGCATGACCTCGAAGACGTCCTCCCGCCTCCACCTGGTGAGGTTGACGATGGCCAGGCCCATAGCCATGTTGGCGAGGATGAGGGAGAAGTGCAACTGATTGGCGAGGCCCGTGGTCACGGCGATGGCTCCCCAGGTGAGGACGAGCAGTCCGCGCCTGGCGGTGTACTTCCTGATCAGAAAGAGGAAAGCGAGCCCGACTGCGGACCCCAAAGCCAGCGCGCCCAGGATCTCACCGGCCGGCCTGAGCACGGCCTCGGCCACGTGGATCTCGCCGCTTCTCAGGAGGGTTTTGGCGAGGAAGATGGCGAAGGCGTAGATGATGATGGCTATGCCGTCGTCGATGCCCACGACGGCGAAGACGGTGGAGGTCAGGGGGCCAGAGGCCTGGTACTCGCGCAGCACGTCCACGGTGGCCGCCGGGGCGGTGGCCGAGGCCAGGGCGCCGAAAACTATGGCTACGTAAAGCTTGCGGGTATAAAGGTAGATCGCCAGGGTGACCAGAGCCGTGGCGGCGACGGACTCGAGGATGGAGATCCAGAGGATCGCTTTTCCGAGGTGCCGCAGCTTGCGGAAGGCCAGCTCGCCGCCGATGTCGAAGCCGATGCAGGCCAGCGCGAGATAGGTAAAGTAGACCAGGCCCGGGAAATTGTCTTGGTTGAAGATGCCCAGCAACGACTTGCCCATCACTATCCCCACCATGATGTATCCCACGACCATGGGGACCTTCGCCCTGCGGCAGAGCAGCCCCGCCGCCCAACCGGCGAGGAGAGCGACCCCGAGCATGATCACCATGAAGTGAGGCCCGGAAGGGATGAGATCCTCAAGCATTTTCGCCTATCGCTCCCTTTCCTTCAGGCCGAGGTAGCTCTGGTTGAAGGCCCGCAGCGATTCCCGCAGGCGGCTCCTCGCATCCTCTTCCATCCCCGCCAGTATGCGCCTCAGGCGCTTCCTGCGGTAGGCGTTTACCCTGCGGACCAGCTCCTCGCCCTCACGGGTCAACTCCAACTCCACCCTGCGCCGGTCGCGGTCGGAAAGGGCCCGACGCAGGAGCCTCTTCTCCTCCAGCTTGTCCACCAGGAAGGAGACGGCGGGCGGGGAGACCCCCAGCATGCGCGCGATATCGGAGGGCTTGCTCGTGAGGTTCTGCACCATGTCCAACACCCGGAACTGAGGCAGCGTCACGTGCTCCGCCCCCTCTCGCATGAGGGACTCCGCCAGTATGTTGGCCATGATCCGCGCCGCGGTGAGGATCTGTTCCTCGATGGGCTGGCCGGTATCCCGCTCCATGGCAACCTCTTCCTGTCATTGATCATGCGTCATGATGGGCGAATATTTAAATATTTTAATATATTAAGCCCTTAACCACAAACGGGGAAGTCGCCGCCGCCATGGGCCAGACACGGCGACGTGTCCGCGCATAACGTGTCCTCGAGAACGGGAAACGCCTACTCGACTCGGGCCATGGATCCAGGACACTGCCAACACTCCCCGTGAGCATGGGGAAGACCTCATGGGCGGTTTCCGCGGACCGTCCCACGGGAGCCTCTCGAGGTTTATATTATCTGGAGCGGCAACGGCACCTTGTTCGCACCGTGCCACGGACCGCATGCAAAAGGGGAAAAAGAGCCCGATTGCCGGAAAGCGGGGTATCGCACCAAATAAAGGCCCGAGGACGACATGCGTTTCATGACCGGCGGGTCTCGGCGGCCATCCGCGCTTAGTGGGCATCGAAGCTGTATCGACCACGATGGAGGATGCTTTTCGCGGAGGACGAAGAGGATGATCAAGAGACCTTTCCAGCATCTTTGCTCCACCATCTCTCTTGTGGGGAGGAGCTTGAAGGGCAAGACCGAACACCTAGTGGGATTTTCATATATAATTGCACATTAATGATCGAGGCGGGCACGAGGAAGCGGAAAAAGAGGAGCGGAGATACCGGCCCATGGACGGTCAAGCTTTCGATAGGGATTTCGACCGGCTTTTCAACCCCCGCTCGGTGGCGGTGGTGGGGGCGTCGAACCTGCCGGGGAAGTGGGGTTTCAACATGCCCCTGAACATGATCG
>MU158539.1:3390-8906 GCA_015711875.1 Candidatus Solincola jinzensis
GGAGGATACCGCGGTGAGCTTTACATGGTGAACCCCCGCGAGAAACGCGTCCTGGGTTTTCCAGCATACCCCTCTCTCAAAGATATCGAGGCCGAGGTTGACCTGGTGGTCATCGCCATACCAGCCCGCCTGGTGGCGGGCGTCCTCGTGGACGCGGCCGAGAAGGGTATACGCAACGCGGTCATAGTCTCCTCCAACTTCAGCGAGACCGGGGAGGAGGGGGCCAGGATGGAGCGCCGCGTGGCCGAGATAGCCAACGAAGCCGGGATCACCATCGTGGGTCCCAATACCATGGGCATCTATTCCAGGACCAGCTCCCTCTGCTGCCTGGGGGCGCCGGTATTCCCCCTGAAGGGAGGCGTGGGCTTCGTCTCCCAGAGCGGCAACCTGGGCGTGCAGCTCATGACCTGGGGTTACCGCAAAGGGGTGGGGTTCAGCCGCTTCATCGGCAGCGGGAACGCGGCCAACACCGACATCAGCGACTGGCTGGAGTTCCTGGGGGGCGATCCGGAGACCGAGACCATCATCCTCTACATCGAGGGCATAAAGGATGGGAGGAAGTTCCTGGAAGTCGCGCGCCGCATCACCCCCGAAAAGCCCGTGATCGCCTTGAAGGCGGGCAAGGGGAGACAGGGTGAGAGGGCGGTCCTCTCCCACTCCGGCTCGCTTGCCGGGCCCTTCGAGCTTTTCCGGGGAGCAATGGAGCAGGCGGGGATCATCGAGGCGGAGACCACCGAGGAGTTGGTGGACCTGGCGGCGGCCTTCTCTTCCCTGCCGGTTCCGCGTGGCGCCCGCGTGGGGGTGATGACCCGGGGCGGGGGATGGGGGGTGGCGGCCGCCGACGCCTTCGACCGTGAGGGACTTGAGCTGGCTACCCTCCCAACCGAGGTCATCGAGGAGCTGGACCGCTTTCTGCCCTCCTTCTGGAGCCGCCGCAACCCCGTGGACATCGTGGGCAACGTGCAGCGCGGCAACCATTACCGCGTCATTGACGCCCTTACCGCTTGCGATGAGGTGGACATGGTCATCACCATGGGCAGCCTCCTGGGCCGGGATGTCTGGATCGAGAACATGTTCAAGACCGCGGTGCGCCCCTGCCTGAACATTCTGCGCCACCGCGCCGCTCTGCTGCCCTTCTTCCAGCTCTCCATGTTTTAGGGCTTTCGGGAATCGCTCAGACGGGGAGGTGAGCGCAACCCAGAGGGGTCAGGGGGCATCAATCCCACCGAGGCCTGGAAATGGACGGACACCGCTCTCATACGCCGACTCAAGCGCCTCATGCGCGAGAAAGGCAAGCCCATCATCGCCGTGGCGGTGAACGAGGGCGAGAGCTCCGCCTCTTTCCGCATGCGCAACACCGGGGTTTTCACCGCCACCACCCCCGAGCGGGCGGTACGCGTGGCGGGTAAGCTGGCCAGGTACTCCCGCTTCCTGGCTTCCCGTGCCTGACCGCCGCCGCGTGGATCACGGCGCGAGGGCGGCAAGCCATGACCTTTGCCTATAGCCCGAGGAAAATAGGCGGAGAGCGGGGTAGCTCAAGCGCCTCGTCAGCCGCATAAGCATGAACCGCCGTCGGGGATATATCATCTAAAGATGAAAATGGCTTATGCCGTTTATGTTGGATGAAAATAAAGATTGAACCGAGAGGAAGAGGAAGAGGGGGAGGAGCGGTGGCCTGGCGCGCGTTTCCCGGCAGCAAATGGGCTTTGATTTGCCTTATCGTCTCGCTGCTCGCCCTCTCCGTGCCCCTTCAGTACCTGGTGAGGAGAGAGGTGGTGGTGGGTATACTGGCGAGAGAGGCCCACAGCCACGCCCATGGAGCCGACGAGGAAGAGCACGCTCATGCCGCGATGGAGGAGGGGCATTCCCATGGCGGAGAAGGAGAGGAAGAGGATACCCATGAACATGAGCACCCGACGGAAGAAGGCCACCTCGCCTCCGATGTGCCTCTGGGAACCAACCTGATTGCCAATTACGGCTTCGAGGTGGGGACGAGGGAGTACGTCCCGGGCTGGCTGCGCATCTTCAGCCCCCAGGGAGCTGTTTCCTACCGGGAAGAGGGCGAAGCCCATGAGGGCTACGCGTGCGCGGCCGTGTACGCTGGCTTGGAGCCGGCGCAGGGGGCGGGATGGATCACCAGGATAACAGAGCTGCCCCTTGGTCACGACGTGGTGGTCGAGGGTTACGTCAAAGCGGAGCTCGTTCAGGGCGGGGCATACGTCGCGGCGGTTTGCGAGTACGAGGAGGGAGGGGAAAAGCGGGCGGATTTCGCCTACTCTCCCGGCGTCACGGGCAAAAGCGGCTGGACGGAAGAGGCCGTTCGCCTCTATATCCCACCTCAGGCCACCGCGGTGTATGCGCAGGCGGTGGTTTTCGGCCAGGGCCGGGCGTGGTTCGACGATATTACTTTGGTGGTGGAGGAAAGGGCTTTACCGTAGGCCGGATTTTTACCGGGACAATGCCGCCAGGGAGGTGTGAGATTGGTATGGAAGCGGTATTGTCAGTAGAGGATCTTTGGAAGAGCTACCCGACCCGACCTGGCGGGCCGAGGCGCCAGGCCCTCTCTGGGCTCGGTTTCTGCGTGCCCCGTAACAGCGTGGTGGGTCTCCTGGGGCCAAACGGGGCTGGTAAGACCACCACCCTCAAGTGCGTGATGGGCCTGGCGCGTCCTGATAGCGGAGCCATAAGGCTTTTCGGAGAGGAAGGCGGCGCCGTGGAGTCGCGCCGCAAGGTCGGGTTCCTGCCCGAGCAGCCGTATTTCGACCTCTACCTGACCCCGCGCAAACTGCTCCTTTATTACGGGAGGCTCGCCGGCATGGATGCTTCCGCGGCCCGCGCCCGCATATCCTACCTCCTCAACCTGGTAGGCATGGAGGAGGACGCCGATGTCACTATGGATAAATTTTCCAAAGGGATGCTGCAGCGCGTAGGCCTCGCCCAGGCCCTCCTGGCGGAGCCGGAGCTGCTTATCCTCGACGAGCCTTCTTCCGGGCTTGACCCCCTTGGCAAGCTGCAGGTGCGGGATATGCTCAAGTCCCTGAGCGCGGGAGGCGCTACCATCCTGCTGAGCTCGCACCAGCTCTCCGAGATCGAGGAGATCTGCGATCGCGTTATCGTCATCCACAAGGGGAAAGAGGTGGCATCGGGAGAGCTGGCAGAATTGCTGGAGGAGAAAGGGGAGTGCGAGGTGCTGCTGCGGGAACCCCTGCCAGAGGGACCCGCGGGGCTCATATCCGCCGCCACCTGGGTGGAGGGCTTTGAGGGAAGGAGGCTGGTAGTGCCCAGGGATAGCCTCAACGCTGCCCTGGCGTCCCTTCTCGATGCTGGGGCGGCTATCTCCGAGGTGAAGGCCAGGCGGCTCTCCCTGGAGGAGTTCTTCGTACGCAGGATCGGAAAAGCGGGATGGGAGGTGGAGGAATGACCGCCGTCGCCGCTTTCGCCTGGAGCGTGCTGCAGGACGCGTTGCATCGCAAGGTGTTCTACGCCATCCTCGCTTTTTCCCTGCTGCTCATGCTGCTTATACCCATGCTGCCCAGCGCCAGCGTGGGCGTGCAGGTGGATTTGCTGCGGGAGGCCGCCCTCGGCCTCACCAGCATCATGGCCTTTCTGCTGGCGGTGATCCTGGCCTCCACCATCATCCCCGGGGAGCTGGGGCGACGCACCATCTACAACACCCTCTCCCGACCGGTTCGCAGGTGGCAGTACTACCTGGGGAAGTATATGGGAATCCTGGCGGTGGTAGCGCTTTCCCTCGCCGTTTCCCTGGCCGTGCTGCTGGTGATGGTGGGGGCTAAGTTCGGCGTTTTCAACCCGGGACTTTCCAAGGCCGTTTTCACCATCTTACTCGAGGCCATGGTGCTTGCTTCCGTGGCCATGCTGGCTTCGGTATATCTCAGCCCCCTTGTCTGCGTGCTGCTCACGGGGCTTTTCTACGTCGTATGCCATGTCAAGGGGGATTTCCTCTACCGCGCCATGACAGACTCCGGCAACAACGCCGTTTTCAGGGGGATAACGGGGTTTCTGTATTACGTGCTCCCCAACCTCGAGCGCATGAACATCAACGAGACCATAGCTCACTCCGAGCGGGTGTTCAGGGTGGGGGCGGGAGAGCTGGCGCTTCTCGCCTCCATAGCGCTCGTCTTCTCGGGCATATTCCTTTGCCTGGGGGCCTGGCTTTTCGAGCGGAGGGACCTGTGAGCAGAGGGCGCGGGAAGGCAGGAGAACGCTTCGGGCGAAGAGGCGAGAGTATCGTGGCTCTCTCGCGCGGCGTGGAGTCCCGCCCGCGTTTATCGCGCAAGAAGGTGATTTAACGCATGAAAAAGGGGACAAAAAAACCAGTAGGAAAGGCAGTGGTTCTCGTATTCACCTTGGCCTTGCTGGTGGCGGCTCTGCTGCAGTGGGGGCTGGACCGCACCCCGGCCGGCAGCGGCGCCGCCGACAGGGGGTTGTTTCCTTCCGTTTCAAGCCTCATGGACCTCCTGGGAGGGGCCAGGCAGTACCTCGCCTATAACATGTACATAAAAACGGACACGCTCCATCACACCTATTACGGGACCTTCGTGTTGGAGGCCGAGTTGGTGCCTTACCTGATCCTCGTAACCTACCTCGACCCCCACTACGTTAGCGCCTTTTTCGTCGGGGCGGGGATCATGGACGCCCTGGGAAGGCGCGAGGAAGCCATAGACTTCACCCTCCGCGGTATCGAGGCCAACCCGGGATCCGCCGACCTCTACTACAGCCTGGGGGACCTTTATCTCGAGGAAAAGAACTACCTGGAGGCGAGCAGGGCGTTTGAGAAAGCGCTGGAATACGAGCCGGAGATAACGAGCAAAAACTTGATCCTCCTGGCCCTGGAGTCCTCCTATCATGCCCTGGGGGATATAGAGGCGCAGCGGCGCGCCATCCTTTACCGCGCGCAGTATAACCTGGTGAGGCTCTGCGGCGCAGGAGTTGAGTCCGCCCATGCCGGGGAGCTCATCAGGAAGATAAACGACATGCTCAACACGGTGGCCGGCCTCGGCAAGGAGTAAAGCGGATGAATTCCGCCTAATACGCCTTTGCCGCGTTTCCCCATGCCTGTCGGCGCATGAGGGGTGGAGGCGGGCGCGGGGTCGGCACCGATCCCGTGCGGTGGTATATTAAATATATTTGTATTGCCTCCGCGCTCCGCCGGGGGCGCCGCGAGGGCGTTTAGCTCAGCGGGAGAGCGCCTGCCTTACAAGCAGGAGGTCGTGGGTTCAAATCCCGCAACGCCCACCAGCAACCAGGGCCTTTAAGGGCCCTTTTTCATGAACAACGCATTTCGCCGACATCGCTATTTATGCGGTCATCAACCCGTGATTCTCGCATGCTCTTTCGCGGATGCGTTTCAACTACTGACCGGCGTTTCTCAGTTCCCCTCCTCGCCGGGGGGTTCTCGTACTCTCTATCGCGGATACCTTGCACCTGTCTCCAGCAGCGGTGCCACGCAGCTTTCTTGATTGTGCGGGCCTGCCGCCGGTCGCCCGGTTGACCGG
>JACVJG010000085.1 GCA_015711875.1 Candidatus Solincola jinzensis
GAATGTATGATACCCTCGTGATCCCCACGAGCCGGCATCCCCGCCAGTCCCCCCTTTCTCCATCCCTTTCCCTCCGCCTCGGGCATCAGGGCGGGGTAAAGGTTGGGGACCACCCTGATCTCCCACCCCGGTGAATCGGGGACGCCGCCCCTCCTCCCCGTTGACCAGACCTCGGGAGGGGTGAGCGACTCGTTGCCGGGACAGAAAGGGCATGTCGGCTCGCCGGAGGGGGAGCCAGGCGCCGCCCCGGGACGCCTGGACCGCCCCACCGCCAGGATGGACAAGGCGCCGCTAAGGGGGTCGCGCCTTATCTCGGGCAGCGGGAATGCTCCCGATCCCTTTTTCTCTTGCATGCTCTTTCACCCTCCGGGATGCGTCGGGAGGCGTTGAGGAAGGAGCGGAACCCAGCGACCGCCCGCTTTCTCATGCGTCAGCCGGATCTTCTCTTTCTTTCTCATGCTCCTGTAGCGGCCTGGGCCTCCAGCCCAGCACGCGGGCGGGCACGCCACCCACCACCGCGTAGGGCGGGACATCGCGGTTGACCAGGCTCATGGCCCCGATCACCGAGCCGCGGCCGACGGTGACCCCGCGCAGGATGGAGACCTTCTCCCCCACCCAGATGTCTCCCTCCAGGCGGATGGGGCGCTTGGTGATGCCCTGGGAGCGGATGGATATGACGGGGTCCCAGTAATTATGGTCGAAATCCACTATGTAGACGGAGTCGGCGAAAAGGCACTCCGGTCCTATATACACCCCAGCGTAGCAGTTAACGGTGTTGTCGGTGCCGAAGATGGTGTTGTCGCCGATGTACAGCTCGCCCTCGTGGCAGCGCAGGGCGTTGTTGGTGCCTATCCATACCCAGCGCCCGATGCGCATGCGGGCGCCTTTTTTCACCACTACCTGGTAACGGCGAGGCAGGAAGATGAAGCCCTCCGTCTTCACGCGGGGATGCAGTATCTTGAAGCGCAGGAAACGGTAGAGGAAGCGCCAGTAACGCGGGCCGTACATGCGCTTGTCGCGGATGAAACGCAGAGTGCGCACAAGCCATCTCCAGCCTCGTGGCTTGTCCTCGGTCTCTCGGGGGAGCTGCGAACCCTTCTCCACCTCGCGCAGGGCCTCGACCATGCCTTCCATCTTGGTTTATTTTTCCATATAAAGGATGAGGTTGTAGAACCAGTCCTTGGGCAGCCAGCGGTAGAGTCTCTGATCGAGGGCGCGGGCTCGCTTGTAGGTGTTATAAGCGCCCCAACGCCAGCGGTCGGTGATGTTGTCCTCGCTCACGCTCCCCTCCACGGTGCGGATCATCCAGCCGATGAAGCTGGAGAACAGCTCCTCCGACTCGCAGCGCGCCTTGGAGAAACCCGCCCTGCGCGCCATGTCGCACAGCTCGCGGGGGCGGAAGTTGTGGATGTCCACCATGAACTCCAGTTCCTGCAACTCGTGGTCCTGCGGGTTGTCGGAAGCCTGGTAGTCCCGCAGGGCGATCCTGCGCTTACCCAGCCTTCCCCCCAGGCGCGCGTAGGCCCTTATCCCGCTTGAGGCCAGGGCTTTGGCAACCCTGGCGAGCTGGTGTCCCTTCACCGAGGGCTCGCCCGCCACCACGCACCTCCCGCCCGGCCGCAACACGCGCCATATCTCGCGCAGGGAAGCGTCGAGGTCCGGGAGGTGATGAAGCACGGCGTGGCCGATGACCAGGTCGAAGGATTCGTCATCGTAGGGAAGCCTCTCGGCGTCCGCCTGCTTCAGGTGCACCTGGATGCCGAGCTTCTCGGCATTGTCCCGGCACACCTCCAGCATCCCCTGGGAGATATCGCACCCCCAGGCCTCGTCCAGCACTCCCGCCAGGCCGAGGTTGAGCATGGCATAACCAGTGCCGCACCCTATCTCCAGGACCCGCGCGCCCCGCGGAAAGGAGCATCCCAGCCCGAGCTCGAACTTGGAAAGCACGAAATCCGCCATGTCGGCGTCGAAACGTATCGCCCACTTCTTGTCGTATTCCCGGCTGGTCTCGTCGTGAAAGACCAGGTTGGCTTCCTTCACGTCCATAGGAGAGATTATATGCGCAGAGCCGCCGGGGTGGAAACCCTTACCCCCGATATGGAAGGCGGCACATCGTCCATTCGGGCCGCCGCCGGGCGATGCAGACCGGGCGCGCCGCTTTCATTTAATATATGGGGAGAAAGCGGCGGAGCCGAAAGCAAGGCCGTAAAGAGGAGAAGACATGGACCATGCGCCAGACCGGGCCCGCAGAAGCCCCAGCGCGGGGCGTTGGTGGGCGCCCGGCGATATCGTGGTGGCGCTCGCCGTGGCCGCCCTGAGCGCCTTCCTCATCGCCCAGGGGGTGGCGGACGCGGGGGCAGGATCTCTGCGTGCTGTGGTGAGCGTCAACGGCAAGGAGGCAGAATCCCTGCCCCTGGGGGTAGATGTGGAGGAGATGCCGGTGGTGGGCTACCGCGGCATGAGCTATATACAGGTCAGGGGGGGAAGGGTCCGCATGCTGGACTCCGCCTGCCCCGATAAGCTCTGCGTGCACTCGGGATGGATATCCCGGCCGGGGGAGAGCGTCGTTTGCCTTCCCAACCGGGTGGTGATCGAGATAAGGTCGGGAGGGGAGGGCCCAGATGTCGTCAACCGCTAGGAGGCCAGCGCATCCCCCCTCCGATCGCAGGGCCTACCTGGTGGGGCAGGTGGGAATGCTGGTGGCGCTGGGCCTGGTGTTGCAGATAATAGAGGGCTCCGTGCCTCCCATCCTTCCCCTGCCCGGCGCCAAGCTCGGCCTCGCCAACCTAGCCACGGTGACGGCGCTGGTGTTCCTGGGGCCCATTGAGGCCCTGGCGGTGAACATCCTGCGCTGCCTGCTGGGGGGGCTTCTGCGCGGCAGCTTCGTGGGCCTTGCCATCAGCACCGCGGCTGGAACCGCGGCCACCCTGGCGATGATCGCCCTTTACCGCCTGCCGCCGCGCTTATTGAGCCTGACCGGGGTGAGCATCGCCGGCGCCGTGACCCACAACGCCGCCCAGCTCGGGGTGGCCATTCTGCTAGTGGGGTTCCCTGGCCTGCGCTATTACCTCCCCTACCTCCTCCTCATCGCCCTGCCCACCGGCTTCTTCATCGGCATCACCGCCCGCCGCCTCTCCACGGCGCTAGGCAGGACTCTGCCCGCGGGGGTGAGTTGAGCTGAGCGCGCAGGATACCGCCAAAGCGGCCGTGGCCTTCGAGGAGGTGAGCTTCGCCTACCCCGGCCACGAGGACACCCCCGCGCTGCGCGACATCACCCTAACGGTAAGGGAGGGCGAGTTCCTGATGCTGGTAGGGCTCAATGGATCGGGCAAATCCACCCTCTGCCGCATGATCAACGCCTTGCTGCTCCCGAGCTCAGGAAGGGTGCTGTCATGTGGGTTGGACACCTCTTTGGCCGACAACCTGGCCGCTATCCGCGGCCGTGTCGCGCTGGTGATGCAGAACCCCGAAAACCAGATCGTCGGACCCACGGTGGAGGACGATGTGGCCTTCGGGCCCGAGAACCTCGGCCTTCCTCGCGAGGAGATCGCGGAAAGGGTGGCGGAGGCGTTGCGCATCCTGCACCTCGAGGAGCTGCGCGAGCGCGAGCCGCACCTGCTCTCGGAGGGTGAGAAGAAGCGCCTCGCCCTCGCCGGCGCCCTCGCCATGCGCCCGCGCGTCCTGGTCTCCGACGAGTCGACCTCCATGCTCGACACCAGCTCGCGCCTGGGAACCCTGTCGCTCCTCAAGCAGCTACAGGAGGCTAGGGGGCTCACGGTGGTGCACGCCACTCACCACGCGGATGAGCTTCCAGCCGCGGATCGAGTGGTCCTCCTCTCCTCTGGATCCATCGCCTTTGACGGCACCCCGGAGGGGTTTTTCGCGCCCGGCGGCCCCGCGGGAGAGTCGGGCATGGAGGAGCCGCCTCTGTTGGCCCTGGCGCGCGAGCTCGCCGACATGGGCTTTAGAGTGGCCCGCAGACCCATGAGCGCCGAGGAGGTGTTGGAGTCCCTTTGGGCATAGCGCTGGAGGAAGTCGGCTTCGCATATCTACCGGGAACGCCCATGGCCCGGGAAGCGCTGAGCGGCGTGGAACTCTCGCTGCGGGAAGGCGAGACGGTCTGCCTCATGGGAGCTTCCGGATCCGGCAAAACCACCCTCCTCCGCATCGCCGCCGGCTTAACCTCTCCCACGAGGGGCCGGGTGCTGCTGGACGGCGCGCGCGTCGACGACACCGCCTCGGGACGGCGGCGCCTCAGGAGCGCAGTGGGCCTGCTCTTCCAATCCCCTCAGAAACAGCTCTTCGCGGAAACGGTGGAAAAGGACGTGGCCTTCGGCCCCCGCAACCTGGGCCTGCGCGGCCAGGAGCTTTCCCTGCGGGTCCGGGAGGCCATGCAGGCGGTGGGCCTGGACCCGGTATCCCACTCCCACCGCTCCCCCTTCAGCCTCAGCGATGGCGAGATGCGCCGCGCCGCGCTGGCGGGGGTTCTGGCCATGAAGCCGCGTTTCCTGCTCCTCGACGAGCCCACCTCGGGACTCGACGCGCCCGGGCGCCACATCTTCCATGAACTGGTAAGGGGCTTGAGGGATCGTGGTATAGGAATCCTCATGGCCACCCACGACTGGGAGGAAGCGAAGGCGCTGGCCGACCGCGTGGAGGTGATATCAAAGGGTCGTATAGTCCACTCCGGGGATGTGCGGTCCGCGGTCGGAGAACCAGGGATGCTTAGCGAGGCCGGGCTCACACCGCCGCCCATGGCGCGGGTCCTGGCGCTCCTGAGAGAGAAGGGCCTGGATGTGCCGGCCCGTGACCTGAGCCCCCGTGAGGCCGCCGAGCTCATCGCGGGAGTCATGGGAGGGGAGGCGCCTTGAGGGACCTCGACCGCATCGGCCTCGGGAGATACTACCCCATCCCCTCCCCCGTGCACCGCCTGGACGCCAGGGTGAAGATCGCCTGCGCCCTGGGGCTCATAGCCCTCTCCTTTGCCTGCAGCCGGCTCTCCGGCGTGGTCATCCTGGCGGTGTTCGCCCTCTTGGTGGTCTATCTGGCCAAGCTGCCCCCGTTGCAGCTGCTGGCCTCTATGCGCCCGGTCTTCATACTCCTGGCCATCACCGCCCTGGCCCAGCTCCTGTTCTCTCCCGGACGCGTGCTCTGGGAGTGGGGTCCGTTCGCTATCACCAACACCGGCGTCCAGAACGGGTTGGTCTATTCGCTGCGCCTGGCGGTGGCCGCGTTGGCCATAAGCGCCTTGACCATGACCACCGATCCCGTGCGCCTCCTTTCGGGACTGGAAGGGCTCATGGCCCCCTTGCGCCCCCTGCGCTTCCCGGTGCACGAGACGGCCATGGTCCTCACCACGGCCCTGCGTTTCCTGCCCGTGTTGCTGGGGAAAGCGGGTGAGATCGCGCAAGCGCAGGAAGCGCGGGGAGCTGACTTCTCCAGCGGCAACCTGCTGCGGAGAGCGCGCTCCCTCCTTCCCCTCCTCGTGCCCCTTTTCTCGGGTTGCTTTCGCGACGCGGAGGATCTGGGAACGGCGCTCGCGGCCCGCGGCTATCGCGGGGGCGCCAAGCGCTCCCGCTACCGCACTTCCCGTCCGGGGCTCAACGACCTCGCCGCCCTGGCCCTGCTGGCGGCGGTGGGCTGGCTGGCGCTGTGGCTAAAGCTGTGAGCTTTCATCGCAGCGCGCTGAGGAGGAAGTCCTCCCAGGCGACCTGGGCCATGAAGTGGTCGTTGAAGTCTTTGATCATCACATACATCCAGTAGAGGCCATAGATCCCGCATGTGACTATGGTGAGGAGCAGGAAGGTGACGAACTCGCGCTGAGGCACGGAGGGGACCGCCTGCCCCGCCTGCCCCGCCAACCCCAATTTGGCCAAAGCCGAACTCATGACGGTGAAGAAATGGGCCTCCACCGCGTCGTGCTCAACGTAATCCTGCATGAGAAGGTAATAGAGGATAAAGGAGCCTATACCGGTGAATATGCATATTAACAGCCAGATGGCGGCTCCCCTCTCCGCGGCCATGGTGGCCATGCGCATGCGCGCCTGCTCCAGTTGCGCGAGCTCCGGAGCTATGAGATCCTCTCTCCCCTGGGCCTTCGCCCGCAACTGCGCTATGGCGGAGTCCGCCACCGCGGCCATACGCTTGAAATGCTCGTCCCGCCTCTGAACAAGCTTATATATGATGTACATCCCGTAGATGCCGCAGGTGATAAACGAGAGCAGGATAGCCATCCCGGGATCGGTTATGAAGTCGGTGCTGGCGCGCGCGGCGACGTTGTACTCCAGCGCGGACCCCGACTGGGCCGGGTACGGTGTTCCTTCCATGCCAACCTCCTTTTACCTTTTCGGACCCTCCAAGGCCCGGCTTTTAAGGCCGTCCTATCCATCGAACAACGGCAGGTGTCGCCACCTGGAGCCGCTCCTCCCGCGCAAGTCCCCCCGCCACCGTCTTTTCTCCCTCGTGAGCGGTGACGCCGCGGCGCCCGTGTCGCCCTCACCTCCTCCGGGTCGCCGCGCTATCCTGGCTGTTCAGCTTCCCTCGCCCTTCGCGATCCCCGCTATACGTTGACGCCATACAGTATCAAGCGCGTCGCCCAGGCCGCCACCAGCAAAAACAGTAATGCCCAGCCTGTTCTTTTCAGGGAAGCCTTCCCAGGGCGGGGCAGAAAGCGCCTCGATGACGCCCTCTCCAGCGCGAGGAGCACGGTCGCCGCGGCCACCAGCATGAAGAGCGGGGGGCCAAGGAGATGCATGCGGAAGGCCTCCTCCCAGCGCCCGTGAGAGGTGGCGGCGAAGCTGCGGGTCATGCCGCATAGAAGGCAGGGCAATCCCGTCAGGCGGCGGAACAGGCATCCGGGGGCGACGGAATCCACCAAGCCCTTCAAGTACGGGTAGAGGTATGACCCGACCATGACCATGGATCCCGCCCCCAGCAATTCGAGCTCCCTCGTGAGCGCTTTGCGCCCGGACGCCCCTGGGGTCTCCATGCCCTTCGCAGTGCCCTCCACCACGCCGGCATCATCCAGCATCACCGCACCGCCTTTCCCTCGCCAACCATTATACCCTCCAGGGGAGCGAGTATAGCGCCCGCGCCGGTTCACGGTATCGTGCACACCGGCATATCGTGGCTGCCCGGCTTGAGCGCTCAAAGGAAATCGTTTCCATCCCGGGCCGTGGCTCGAGCTGGCAGCCCCAAGGCAACCCGCCTGGAAGGGTTTCACCGCGCGCGCATATAATCTTTAGTCATAGGCCACGCAAGCCGATGCCTTTGACGAGGGCATGCGGACGATGGAGGAGAGTTGTTGAGGGCGTTTCCGCTGAAACGCGAGGACGGCTTTTCGCTGGTGGAGCTGATGATCGTGGTGGGCATCATCGGCATCCTGGTGGGCATCGCCCTCGCCTCTTACGAGGTATCGACCAGCCTCAGCAGGAAGGCGGTATGCCGGGCCAACCTCAAGATAATCAGGGAGCAGCTATTGAATTACTACGCCGACCATGAAGGGTATCCGGCGGAACTCGGCGAGCTGGTCCCTGAATACATAGAGAACGCCAAGGGATTGAGATGTCCAGCGTCGGGTGACCTGTACGGGTATGATCCCGAAACCGGCGAGGTGTGGTGCGACTATCACTCCGATATATGACGGCATCCGGATAGGTAGGCTTTTGGAAGCTGTGAAAGGGGCGTAGGTTCATGAAATACGCCAGTTTCGAGCGCATCATCGTGCTGGTGATAGTGGTGGCGGTGGCGGCCATGGCGGTGGCCATGGCCATTCAAAAGACGGACGGGGTCGAGATCCTGGGCCACCTGCTCATGATCGCGGTCATCGTCGCCAGCCTTTACGGCGGCAAGCGGGGCGCTGTCGCCGGCTTCCTCGCCAGCCTCTCCCTTTATGCCGCCGCCCGTCTGGCCTGGAAAGGGGAACTCGGCTACGGCACGGCCCTGGAGCTCATCGGCATCAAGCTCCTGGTCTACGCCGTCCTCTCCCTGCTATGTCACCACATAAGGTCGCAGTTCCGCTATTTCTTCGTGAAAATGGAACGCCAGGACATGGTGGACGACGAAACCCAGGTCGGCAACGAGCGTTTTCTCGTCAGGGAGCTGGAGGAACGCATAAACGAGCACGAACGTTACGAAACCCCTTTTTCCCTCATCCGCTTTTCCCTGAACGCCGGCTTCCTGGAAGGACAGAGCAAGCGAGGCGTGAGCGTGATGCGCGACCTCAGCATCTCCGTGCTCAAGAACGACACGCGCTCCGTGGACGAGCTGGCGAGGACGGGAGAACGGTTCATTGTCATCCTGCCCAGCGTGGGGCGTGAGGGCGCTGAGGTATGCAAAAACCGCCTGCGGGGAAAGATGCTGGGATACATCGAACGCCACCTGCAGGACGGGGATGCCGGCGAGGTCCTGGAAGCGGAGGTGTTCTCGTATCCGGAGGACAAGGCCTCGATCGAGGCCATCCTCTCCGAGGCCAGCGCCCACGTGGAGCCGTAAATCTCGCTTTTCATCAATTCCGGAGAGCATGTTTTCCCTCTGCACGGGCCAAAGGACCCCTGGCAGTCGCTGAACAGCGAGGGTTTAATGCGCATAGCCTGAATGGATAGCCTGAAAGAGGCCTTCCCCCCGGCGAGATCTCCCGCCGAAGAGCGGCCGGACCGACTCACGCCCGTGAAAAGCGGGGGTTCAAATCACCCCCCCGCCGCGGCCCCCAGCCACGCCTCCCTGCCCCGCCTCGCCCGCCTTTCCCAGAACCCGGACGATGCGAGGGGAAAAGCCGATACGCTCGGCCATCTTCACCCCCAGCCAGAGGAATATGCATCCGGCGGCCACCGCGGCAGCGACCGCCACCCCTTCCCCGCCCATCCCCGCCAGGGTCGCCAAGGCC
>JACVJG010000086.1 GCA_015711875.1 Candidatus Solincola jinzensis
CTTTTCATGCCGGTTGGTAGGGCAGGGTTCTCGTCTGGCTTCTTCAAGGCGCTCGCCATGTCGCATCGTCGTGGAGAAGCCCCCCATTCATTTTTCGGGTCGGCGCCATGGGGGCGAAAGAGCCGCCTGGCTTTGCCGTATCCTCTGAGCTGTGTTTCTGCCTGCGCATTCGGTAGGGGTGGCCTAACGCCGGTACCATCTCAACGAGTGGGCACAGCAGGAGACGTATTTCTGCCCGCGCTTTCAGTGGGGAAGGTATGAATCGCTCCTCATCACCTCTCAAGTCCGGCATCCTAAAGGGCGAAGATTCTATGTGTGTCCCTGTCTGCGGCAAAGGAGGCGCCATTGGCGGGAGCCGAGCTGTGTGAGCGGTGTGGGGTACCCCTCATGATATCCCGCGAGCTGGAGTGGGGGAACAACGGGGTGATAACCCTCAGGAGGTCACCGAACAACCGCATGATCCTCTACGAGTCAAGGGTCATTGACAACCTCTTCCGCGGCATCGAGGAGCTTATCGGCGTCCCCATAGAGCATATCGTCATCGAGAGCCGAAGGCGCGAGGTGAAAAAATATATCGAGCGCTCCCTGTCCCCGGAGATGAGGGCGGCCGTTGAGCGAGCGCGGGAAGCGTATGCGGGCGGTCTTTCAAGCGCGCCCCCCGAGGAAGCGGGAGCCCTGCGCGAGATCACCAGAGCCATAACCACCAACATCATCGAGATCGGCAGGATCTACGGTTACGGGGATTCCCGGCCCAGCGACCTCTGGGAGAAGGGAGACCCTTTCCCGTGGCGCTCGAACATCGTGCGAGACCCGTACTCCATACCCTTCTGGGCGGCCGACGCCCTGGGCTCCAACGAGGCCATCGAGGGTATCGACCAGTGGGTGCGCTACGAGCATCTAGGGGAGGGCACCTACTTGTTCGTGACCTATCCGGCTGAGCACCCCCTGGAGTTGAAGGAAAGGCTGAAGAAAAAGCGCTACCCCTTCAAAGCGGGGGATATCGTGTTCGAGCGTTGCGATGGCTGTGGCCTCCCGGTCGAACTGGGGCGTTATGAATGGAGGCCCGACAAAGGCATCATCAACGATCCCGATAACGGGTGGAGGATGGCTATCTACGGCCCCTCCGCCCTCGAGGCGGTCCTTGACGACCTGGAGGCTGAACTGGGAGAGGAGATCCCGGCGGCGGTTATCGAGGCGGAGAGAAGGTTCGTGAAGGAGCGGGCGAAAAAGCGGAACTGGAGGAGAGGCGGGACTACTTTCAACCGCCTCTCGGCGCTGCGGGGCATGGGGAACATCACCCGCTTCGAGGCGGACGAGAAACACCTTTCGCTGCTCATCGAGAACGCCTGCCTGCCTTTGCTCATGGTGGGCATGGCGCAGGCCATCTACGAGCTGGCCCTGAACAGCGAGAAGTCGGTTTATGAATATCACCTTGGGGAAGACGGCGACCTCTCCATCACCGTCAAGATCGCGTGAAGCGGCCGATGGCCGGCCTGCATCGACCTCCGATATGGCAACTGCGCATGCCGCCATATAGCCCGACCGCGCCCGGGGTGGATGCAGGGGCTCGCGGCGCCCGGCGCATCGAGCTTTTGGCAGATGGGGTAAAAGCCGAGCCGTGGCTTGCCGCCTTCCGCTCTCTCTCCCCGCGGTCGGAGATGGAGGCGAACTCTCCCTACCCAATACCTCGCGCGTGAGGAGGAAAGCCACTGAGGGCCTCACCTCGGTCCCGGATGATAAACCTGCCGCTTTGTCCGCGGGCTTCCAGGCACCAGGCGACAGGCTGACCAGGAATAGGAAAAACAGCGGCGATATTCCAGCGATTAACGGCATGATGCTGGAATAATGCATGCCATGCCCTCGCGAGATCTCAGTTCTCGGTCACCCTGGCGAGGTCTGGCCCTGATGCCTGAGGTACGGGGCGAGGCTTGAACACGGTGCCCGCTGGCCCCGTTGCCCGCCTCAAGTACCACGCCCGCAGGGGCGAAAATAAGGAAGTGACCGTGCATGGACCGTGAGTCGGGGGAAGAGATGGGATGAGAAACATGGATGAGATCGGCCTCTGCGAAAAGTGCGGCGTGCCCGCTTTGGTCGGCCAGGAGATGAGGTGGGGGGATAACGGGGTCATCTCCCTGGCTGGTTCCCCGCAAAACCGCATGGTCTTCTTCGAATCGAACGTCATCGACAACATCTTCGCGGGAATGACGGAGATGTTGGGAATGCCGGTGGAGCCCATGGTCATTGAGAGCCGCAGGAGAGAGACCAGGCGCTTCATAGAGAGGAGTTTTCCTTTCGAGGTTCGCAACACCCTGCTGATAGGGGATACCGAACCCGCGGCCGCGGTTTCCCCCTTCACCAAGGTCATGGCGGGAGCCCTGCGCAGGTTGCGCAGGGAACTCAGCCAGAGGGTGGTCAACGTGGGGAAGGTCTTCGGGTACGGCGACATCGTACTCGGCCAGGGGTGGGATGGGAGCGAGGAGTTTCCCTGGCGGAGCTTCATCATCCGCAACCCGTATTCCCTTCCCCTGTGGATGGGCGACGTGCTGGGCACGGTGGAGGCCTTCGAGGGTATGGACATGCGGGTGGAGAGCGAAACGGCGGGAGACGACGTCTACCTGGTGAGGGTGCGTCCGGGTGCTCATGAGCTGGAGCTGAGCGGAAAACTGCGGCGCAGGCGTTATCCCTTCAAGCCTGGGGATATCTCCCACGAGAGCTGTCCCGCTTGCGGGGTGCCGCTGGAGATCGCCCGTTACCGCTGGGACCTTAAGGAGGGGACCATAACTGCTGCCGATACCGGGCGCCGGGTGGCCATCCTGGGCCCTCAGGCCATGGACGCGGTTTTCGCCGACCTGGAGGAGCAGTTCGGGCCGGAGGTCCTGGAGACGGCAATAGAGGCCCAGAGTCGCTTCGTGAGATCCAGGGTGGCGAGGGAGGATCTATCCGGGATGGCCGCTTCCCTGCCCGCCCTGACCGCGTTGCGCGGTCTGGGGAGGGTGGCGCGTGTCCAGGTGGGCGAGGGAAATCTGGAGATACGCATCGAGAACGCCTGCCTGCCCTCCTTGCTCGTGGGCATGGCCAAGGGGCTTTACGAGCTCCTCATGGGCCTGGGAGCTTCGCGACATGAGTGGGATTATCTGCCAGAGGGCGACCTGCATATCCGCCTCTATGCCTGAGGCCCATGCGGCTCGCCGCCGTTCCCGGCCCATGCGCGGTGGATGACCATGGCGCCGGCGGCGATGATCAGGACGCCCCCCGCCAGGTCCTGCCATCCCGGCTTTTCCCCCAGGAACGCCAGGCCGAAGACCACCGCGCTCAGGGGCTCGAGGTAGGCGATGATCCCCACGTGCTGGGCCTTTACTTTTCTCACGGCGTGGACGTAGACAAGCCCCGCCAGCGCCGTGTGCACCGTCCCCAGGATGATGAGGGAAGCCCAGCCGCCCGCGGAGACCTCGAAGTCGCGGAAGGCACAGAAAGGGAGGAGGAGCGCGGCGTTCACCCCCGTCTGGTAAAGGGTGATGGTGAGGGTGGGCGTGTCCTGGCGCAGCTTCTTCAGGAGGATGAGGAGAAGGGCGTAGCTCAACGCCGCGGTCAGCGCGTAGAGGATGCCCGGACCGTTCAGCGCCGTGCCCCCTTCCTGCCCGGTGAGGGCGATGAGGAACATGCCCGCCAGGGCGAGCAGCAGCGCCACCACGGTGGCGCCCTCCAGCCTCTCCCGCAGGGTAAGGGGGGCCAGAATGGCCACGAAGACAGGTGCCAGATAGGTTATGAACTCCGCATCCCCGATGGAGAGGTTGTTGAGCGCCTTCATGAAGATGACCCAGTGAAAGGTGAGGAGGGCGCCGCTGCACAGGAGCAGCAGAGGATGCCTGCCCGGGCGTAGCTGCTCCCTTTTCCCGCTGGCGTAGATGAGGGCGATAAGGAAGCAGAGGCTGATGGTGGAACGGATGAAGACCACGAAGTGCTCCCTGCCGGGGAGCTCGACCCAGCGCAGGAAGACCCCTACCGATCCCCATAGTATTGCCGCTCCCGCGATGAGCAGGTAATCGGCCTTGCCGCTGGAATCCACGTAAGCCGCTCCTTCCCGGCCTCTGGCTCGTGTCGCCTCCGCGGTCAAGGCTATATCAAGCGGGCGAGGAAGGGCAACATCAAACCGCCCGGGCATCGTTGCTCCCGTCGCCGGGGAACCGCGGAACCTCCTCTTTTTTGGGTCTGGAGCGTGCCCGGGCTAAGGCGATCGGGTTACCACAAAGCGAACCTGCAAGAGATGCGAGGAGACCGCCTACGACGGCTCGAGGGTTTGAGGATTCCAGTGCCGGGCCGTGCGAAAACGCCGGGTTAGGCGGCGCGTGAAGTTGCCGGCGGCCGCCGGGAAATCTCTTTCCCCCAAGGCTCGAGGGGTGGTGAGGATGGAATGCGATATATTGCGCCTATTGCGGGCAGGTGTTTAAAGAATGTTTTTCCCTGAGATTGGAAAGGTTGATGAGGATGGCGTAGTCATGGCTCCGTTCGCAGGCCGCTCGGCACATCCCCCGTTACATGAAGCGGAAGGGGATGACTTGTTAGAGCAGGATACAGTCCGGTTCGCGTGACGCCCTGGATATCCCCAGTTCCACAAGGGCGGAAAGAATGAGGAGGGTGAAACAGCGATTGGAATATAGAACCCGTAGACGGCCGCTCAGAACATGTCCTGTTCCACCCAGCGGGTATGGTACCTGCCGGCGATGAAGTCAGGATTGGCGAGCAGCCGTAGGTGAAAGGGGATGAGGGTGGCCACGCCTTCGACCTCGAACTCGCGCAGGGCCTGCTCCATGAGGCGAAGGGCCTCGGCTCGGTCACGGCCGTGCACGATGAGCTTGGCCAGCAGGGAGTCGTAGTTGGGAGAGACATGGTATCCCTGGTAGCAATGGGTGTCCACCCGCACGTGGGGCCCCCCGGGCAGTGTCCATTTCTCGATGTAGCCCGGGGTGGGCAGGAAATCTCTGTGATGATCCTCGGCGTTGATGCGGCACTCGATGGCGTGGCCGCGCAACTCCACGTCCTCCTGCCGCAGGGACATGGGCTCGCCCATGGCATTCCGGATCTGCTCCACCACGATATCGATGCCGGTGACCATCTCCGTCACGGGGTGCTCGACCTGCACTCTGGCGTTGAACTCCATGAAATAGAAATTCCCCTCCTCGTCCAGGAGCATCTCGAAGGTGCCGGCCGAGTTGTAGCCAATGGCGGCCGATCCCCGCACCGCCGCCTCCCCCATGCGGGCGCGCAGCTCCGGGGATACCGCGGGGGATGGCGCCTCCTCAAGCAGTTTCTGGTTGCGCCTCTGGATGGAGCACTCCCTCTCTCCCAGGTGGATGACGTTGCCGTGTTCGTCCCCCAGCACCTGTATCTCCACGTGCCGTGCTTTGCGCAGGAACTTCTCCAGGTACAGCTCCTCGGACCCGAAGGCGTGCCTGGCCTCGGCCTTGACCAGTGGCAGGGCCCGGATGAGCTCCTGGCGGTCGTGGACGATGCGCATGCCCTTGCCCCCGCCTCCCAGCGACGCCTTGATGAGGACGGGGAAACCGAGGTCGTCCGCCACCTTGAGGGCCGTGGACTCGTCGAGGTCGGAGGAGGTGACCCCCGGCAGCACCGGGACCCCTGCCTTCTGCATGACCTCGCGCGCCCGGGCCTTGTTCCCCATCAGGGACATGGCCTCGGGGTGGGGTCCGATGAGCTTGATGCCGTTGTCCTCGCAGGCGCGCGCGAACTCCTCGTTCTCCGCCAGGAAGCCGTAACCCGGGTGCACGGCGTCGGCGCCGCTGATCTCGGCGGCCCCCATGATGTTCCTGATGTTGAGGTAGGACTCGCCGCTGGCGGCCGGGCCGACGCATATCTTCTGGTCCACGTAACGGAGGTGCAGGGCGTCGGCGTCGGCCTTGGAATATATTCCCACGGTCTCCAAGCCCAGCAGCCTGCAGGCCCGCAACACGCGCAGGGCGATCTCGCCCCGGTTCGCGATCAGTACCCGTTTGAACAAGGCCTATCCTCCCAGGGGCTCGATCTCCATGATAACCTCGTCGTACTCCACTCCCGCGCCGTGCTCGGCCAGGATGCGCTTCACGCGCCCCGCCGCCGGAGAGGGGATCTCGTTGAAGAGCTTCATCACCTCGATGAGACAGAGGGTCTGCCCCTCCTCGACCTCGTCCCCTTCCTTTACGTAGGGCGGCGCTCCCGGCGAAGGGGTGGAGTAAAAGGTCCCCACCATAGGCGAGCGCACCAGCACCAGACCCAGCTCCTCGCGGTCCATGGCCGTGGTCGCTCGGCGCGCGGATGGGGCATTCGCGCTCGCCGCCTCCGTGTGGGCCGGGCCAGCTCCCAGGCTGACGGTGACGGAGAGGTTCTGCAGGGCCTGGCTTACACCCTCGCTCACCACCGCCGCCAGCCGGTCGGCGAGGTCATCGATGGACGTCCCATCCAGGAACATGCGCTCGCGCCGCTCCATGGCTTTCTGCGGCGCTTCCTCCTCGATGACCGGGTTCTTCCTCCACTGGAAGAACTTGAGGGCCACGTCGGGGAAGATGGCATAGGATATGTAATCCTCCTCCTTCTCCACCAGCTCCGGGTCCAGTTCCCTCTTGGCCTTGGGCAGCTCCGGCTCCAGCAGGTCGGCGGGGCGGCAGGTGATGGGCTCCTCTCCCTTCAACGCCTTGCGCTTGAGCTCCTCGCCGATGGGCCCGGCGGGGCGCCCGTAGTATCCCTTGACGTAGTTCTCGATCTCGCGGGGGATGATCTTATAGCGCTCGCCCAGGAGCACGTTGAAGACCGCCTGGGTGCCCACCAGCTGGCTGGTGGGGGTGACCAGGGGGGGATAGCCCATGTCCTTCCTGACGATGGGTATCTCCTCCAACACCTCCTCCATGCGGTCGAGGGCGTTCTGCTGCTCGAGCTGGGCTATGAGGTTGGTGGCCATGCCTCCGGGGATCTGGTGGGAGATGACGGTGACGTCGATGAGCGGCTGCTCCACCCCCATGAGCTTGCGGTTCTTGGAGACCACCTCGAAATACTCCGAGACGTCGCGTATGGCCTCGAAGTCGAGGTCCGGCTCGTAAGGTGTGTCCTTGAGCGAGGCCAGCATGGACTCCACCGCCGGCTGGCTGGTATAGAGGGAAAGGGGGGCCGCCGCGCAGTCCACCACGTCCGCCCCCGCCTCGATGGCCTTGATGTAGGAGTTGGAGGCCATGCCCGTGGAGGCGTGGCAGTGAAGCTGAATGGGCACCTCCACCGTTTCCTTGAGGCGGCTCACCAGCTCGTAGGCCACGTAGGGCGCCAGGATGCCCGACATGTCCTTGATGCAGATGGAGTCGGACCCCATCTCCACCAGCTCCCTGGCCGTCTGCACGAAGTGCTCGATGTCGTGCACGGGGCTGATGGTATAGCAGATGGTGCCCTGGGCATGGGCGCCCTCGCGCTTGGTGAACTCGATGGCTTTCTGCATGTTGCGGGTGTCGTTGAGGGCGTCGAAGATGCGGATGATATCCATACCCCCCGCCACCGCGTGTTTGATGAACTCCTCCAGCACGTCATCAGCGAAGTTACGGTAGGCCACGATGTTCTGGCCTCTCAACAGCATCTGTATCTTTGTGCGCTTGAACTTCTCCCTGATGCGGTAGAGGCGGTCCCAGGGGTCTTCGTTGAGGTAGCGCATGCATACGTCGAAGGTGGCCCCTCCCCATACCTCGACGGAATGGTACCCGACCTCGTCGATGCGCTCGGCGATGGGAAGGATATCGGTGAGTCGCATGCGCGTTGCCCACAGGGACTGGTGCGCGTCCCTCAGGGTGGTGTCGGTGATGCCGACCCGGTGCTTTTTCTCTTCCATCTTCACCTCTTTATCCCTGTTTGAGGGGGTCTTCCAGGTCTTGAGCCAAACGCGGTCTTGAGGCGGCGTTCTCGGGGTGGGCGAAGAGCTCACACCCGCTTATCACAGGCCGAACCAGCGGCGTGGAAAAGTCCACGCCATGGCGGCCGCCGTCATCGCTTTCATTATATCGATGAAGACGAAGGGCTTGACGCCCAGGTTGAAAGCCAGGAGAGGGCTTTTCCCGCTCACCCCCAGCCACGCCCCCAGCCAGGAGGCGCCCGTGAGGTAGACGGCAGCGATGCCGCCGCCGCAGGCCAGAGCAAGCACAAGGGCACGCCTCGCGCCCCCATAGCTCCTCTCCTTACCGCGGGCAGCCATCCACCCCGTCACCGCGGAGGCCAGCACGAACCCCCAGAGGTAGCCGCCTGTGGGGCCGAAGAGCACCAACGGGCCCGCGTGCGGCGGCGCGGCGAAGAAAGGAGCGCCGCAGGCCCCCATGGCCAGGTACATCAGCTGGGAGGCCGGTCCCCAGGCTGGGCCCAGGACGAGTCCCGACAGCAATACGAAGAACACCTGCATGGTCACCGGCACGGGTGAAAGGGGGATGCGGATGATGGCGCCGATGCCGGTCAAGGCGGCGAAGAGCAGCGCCGCCACGGCCATCGTCCTTGCTTCAGGGACGGCATTACCCGATACGCGTACGCCTACTTTTGTGAACATCGACGAATCCCCCTCCGGAGTTTGCTATATTTGTAATGGAAAAGAGCTACGGTGTCAAGGCGGAAACCGCGGTATTTCTTTAGTGAAGGTGAACTTTTTATTGGCCGCCTTTACGGTCGGCGAGGACGAGAGAATGCGTTGTGAAACGCCTGAAAAAGCGCTTCCTCCATGGGATATAAGGGAGTATGACACCATCGATTCCACCAACCTGGAGGCCAGGAGGCTGCTGTCTGCCGGTGCCCGGGA
>JACVJG010000087.1 GCA_015711875.1 Candidatus Solincola jinzensis
GGGCGGAGACCTTCTCAACGTATCCTCCACCTCCGGTATCATCGTCCTTCGCTGGCACGTAGCCTACGCTGGCAGCAAGCACGCCCTGGTGGGGAGCTCCGAGGTGCTGCACTATGACCTCAGGAAGCACGGCATCGGGGTCAGCGTCGTCCTGCCCGGGGCCGTGAACACCGGCCTGGTGAGGACGGTGGTCATCAACGCGGACGAGGACGCCTGCGAGAGGGGCCGCCGCCTCTTCGCCAGGCACGCCATGGCCCCCGAGAAGGTAGCGGAGCTCATCGTCCGCGCCATCGAGCGGAACGAGTTCATGGTCATCACCTCCGCGGACATCAAGCTGCTCTACCTCCTCAAGCGCGTGTTCCCGCCTGCATACGACCTGGTCATGCGCTTCATGACCTGGTTCGTGGACAGGACCCTGACCAGGGAAAGCTTACGCTCCTCGAGCTAGGATTACACCTCGCAGGCGTGATCCACCGAAGCCTATCTTCTATTCGTGGTCAGTCGTTTGTGTCACGCGGATGCGACACCACCCGAGGACTGAAAAGCCGCGAGGAGCTGGAAACGCAATATGTCGCGCAAGGCACGCTATTTTCAGAGCAGCCCTTGGTTGCTTATTCCAGCACCTCGGTTCGCTAAACGAGGCGTGCACCCCATGTCTCAGCGCCATGCGACGCCTGTCCTCAATGTCCGGGCATGAAGCGACATGGTGACCTAGAATTGAGATCTCGCGGGGGCAGAGCATGTATCGTTCCAGCGAAATGATGATAATTTTTGGTAATTCATCACCATTATTGCTATTCTCAGTCAGCCTGGCGAGGCCTGACCCCAGCGCCTCAGGCACTAAGCGAGGCCTGACCCCGGTGCCTGTGACCCTGGTGCCTGTGATCCCGGTGCCTGGCCTAAAGGATCACCAGGGCGGAGCCGAATATTCTTCTGGATCAGGCAGAATCCACATGTGCGGGTATCCGCCTCGCGCCTGTCTTTTTTGCCTCCCATTGCGTTCCGTTCCGAAGACCGTTGGCAGATCAGCCCGAGGACGGCAAAACCGTGGTGAAAAGCTGGTTCACGAAGGAAGCGGACTTTCCCCTGGAGACGGTGCTCCTGCTCATCGCGGGAATGGCGCTGCTGATAACCGGGGGCCTGCTCTTCCCCATCGCTAACGGGAGCCTCCCCTACTACGAGAACGGCCTCTACGGTTTGCTGCTGGTGATCATCGCCCTGCAGGTGGCCACGCTCGGAAAGACGCCCTTCGGCGAGATGGAAAGGTCTCCTCTCCTCATAGCCGGCGGCATGACCGTAGGCGCGGCGGGCATATTCATCTCCTTCGTCCCCGACGTCTTCAACCGCGTCCCCCGCCTGCTGCTGTTCCTGTTCCTGGGACCCGGCGCCCTGGTGATGCTCCTGCGCATGTGCCTTTCACGCCACAAGCTCCGTAGCTGGATAAAACTGGGTGGTGCTCTCTTCAAGCACCTCATCATATCCTGCACCGCCGTATACGTTCTCTCAATGTTGGCCGCCGCTCTGCTGGTGCGGGAGAGCATGCTCGCCACGCGCGTGACCGCGGTGGCGGTCCTGGCCTTCGGGGCATCCGTCGTATACCTGGCCGCAGTCCTCCGCATGGTCTACAGGGAATATCCGGAGGCCACAAAACCCTCCGGCGGCGTCTTTCTTTCCACCGACCATGTCCTTATCCTCTTCACGGGACTGTTGCTGCTCTTCCTGGGGTGGCTGCTCATCCCCGTCAACCTCGGCATGCTCCCCTTTTCCGGGAGCGCCCAGATCGGGCTGCTCGTGGTGCTCATCGCGCTCAAGATGCTGGCCTCCGGAGACACCCCGCTGCTCACCCTTCCCCGCTCCTGGCCGGTGATCGTTCTCGGAGTGATGCTGGCGGCGCTGGGAATCGTTTCCTGCATCGTCCCCGACAAGCTCCTCCTTCCGCTGATGATGCTCATCGGTCTCACCAACATCGCCGGCGGCATGGCGGGGCTGTGGCGTGCGCTATCTCCTCTGATGAAAAAGACCGGGGAAACCCTCGGCAAGATGCCCCCGATACTGGCGAGGCTAACGGCGACCCAAGTGGTTTTGAACACCACCACCATTCTCTTCGGCGCCTCGGTCTTTTTCGCCAAGCTCATCCCCGGCCTGGTGATCGGGGTCATCCTCACCATCAACGGCGGGATCCTTCTGTATATGCTGCACCTGTTGGTGGTCATCGACAGAATGAAAGGAGACCTGGAAGCGCTGCCCGCGGAGCGATGACCCGGGTCAAGAGGAGAGTGAGGAAGAGCCATGCTCAGCTGCAGGGTAAAACGCGCGCAGCGAGGACCGGAAGATATGGAGGACACGGTATTCCCGGGCTTTTAAGTACGTTCAAGGGATCACGGGCGCAGGGGAAAACGTTTGGGGCGCCGGTTCTGCGAACCGACTTCCCGATGATTCCCGGCCGAGAGGAGCAGGGAGAAGCAGAAAGCGGGGGAAGACTGAGGCTTTTGGCCCACGGGCGCGAGACGAGGAAAGAGGGGCCAGATACAGCGGAAAACCGAGGATATATGGCAACCGTAACCGATAAAAGGAGGGTAAGATGTTCGTTTTCGATGAGAACCTGTCCTACCGCATGCCAGCGCATTTCGGCGGGACCCCGAGCGCCGGCCAGGTAAACCTCCGCTACGACGACGTCACGGCCATCTCCATCAGCTACCTAACGGACGAGGAGATGCTCTCACAGTACGTGCCCGACGCCTTCGAGATCATGGAGCCGGTCATCGATATCGGCTACCAGAAGTGCTGCGGCATCCAGTGGATGTACGGCGGCCATTACTCGCTTATCGCGGTGATGACCCCCGCGCGGCACATCGCCTCCGGGACCGAGGGCGCCTACGTGCTGGTCATCTGGGAAAACAAGACGGCCCCCATCCTCGGCGGTCGCGAGGAGACGGGCATGCCCAAGATCTTCGCGGACATCCCCGACTACCACATCTACAACGGGCATATCACGGCCAATGCGAGCCACGAGGGCAGGGTCTTCCTGGAGCTTGAGATGGACCTGGGCGAGGCCTTCAGCGAGGAGGAACTATCCGCCATGACCTCCGCGGGCAGGGTGAACCAGCTCGGCTGGCGCTACATCCCCAACCTCAACCGCCCGGGGGCGGCGCTCTCGCACCCCACCCTCTACCCCGTGGATACCACTTTTTTCTCTGGCAACCGGGGCACGGGGGCCGCCACCTGGACCAAGGCGAATCCCATGTTCAACCCGCAACAGGCAGGTATCATCAATTCCCTGGCCGACCTGCCGGCGCTCGAGTACCGCGATTGCCATTTCGCCAGGATGGCGACCAACCTGCGCCAGGACCTGGCCAGGGAGCTGTGATCTGGAACATGAGCAAAAGGCGGATGAGGTTGGAGATCTTCAATCAGCGTCGCTTTGGCGCCGTAAGGGATTTGGGGCAAGACGGAAACCGACCTGCGCCAGGATCTGGCCAGGGAACTCTGAGCGAAGGAGATGAAAATGAGCGATTACTTTAAGGACAAGGTGGCGGCGGTGACGGGAGCCGCCTCGGGTATCGGCCTGGGGCTGGTGGAGAAGCTGCTCGCGGAAGGGGCCATGGCCGTCTTCATGGGGGACATCAACGAGGAGAACCTGGCCAGGGAGTCGGAGCGCCTGAACAAGGCATATCCCGGCAAGGCGCACCCGGTGCTCACCGACGTCACCAAGCTCGAGCAGGTCGAGGGCCTCATCCACAGCGCGAGGGATCACGACGGGCACCTCGATTTCGTGTTCAACAACGCCGGGATGGGGATGACCCTGCCCACCGAGCAGATAACCTTCGAGATCTGGAGGTTCCTGATCGACCTCAACCTCATGGGGGTCATCTACGGCAGCTACACCGCCATCCCCATCATGCGCGAGCAGGGCTCCGGGCACATCGTGAACACGGGCTCGGTGGGCGGGCTGATGCCGGTGGCGTACCAGGCGGTTTACGCGGCCACCAAGAGCGCGGTCATCACCATGACCGAGTGCCTGCAGTTCGAGCTGGAGACGGAGGGGCTGAGGTTCAGCGTCTTCAACCCCGGCAACGTCATCACCGGCATCTTCGGGGAGCTGGAGCCGCCGCCGGATGCCATCACCGTGGAGGAAGCTACGGACTACATCTTCCAGGAGCTGGAAAAGGGAACGGTGCTCATCGTGTTCCCGGAAAAGTACCGGGAGTTCTACCGCCTGTACCGGGAGGACCGCGAGGCCTTCGACCGCATGGCCCGGGAGATCGCCGCCGAGCGCCGCGAGAACTACCGCACCAAAGGTACATATTTTTGATGCCGCCATATGGGGTCGTCTCTTCGCTTTGCGCTCTTTATGCTTCTTGTCCCTGGGGGCTGAGCAAAGGCAACGCGGTTGTCTTTAGGGTTTTCAGAAGAAAAGGTGAAGATGCGGCCCCACTGCAGCGTTTGCGCGAGAAAAAGCGAAAATAAGGCCTGACCCCCACCTCGAGCCCGGGTGGCGCGTCAGCACGCGGCGTAACCTCTGATCCCACCTCAGGACTCAGAGATCCCTGAGGTAAGGGTCATACCATGCTGGTATGTCTCCCCCCGTGCCTACCTCCACTCCGTACCACCCTTGGGGGCCTTTTCTCATGGTTATCAACGGGGCGTCCGTGTCTATGTTCAGGGGGATGGCCAAGGCGCAAGCCTCGTCCCCCCTGATCATCAGGCCTTCTATCTCGAACTCCAGCTCCTCCGCGGCGTGCTCCCTGGTGTAGGCGACCATGGCCTTCTCCACGGCCGCCTCTTCCTTTTTATACCAGTCTGGTAACGCCAGGTCAGTGACAAACCAACCATCTCCGTACCACCCGTTGGCATCCTTTTTCATGATGATCCAGATGTCGCTGGCCTCCTGGTCGAGGTAGTGGACAAAGCCGACAGCCTCTTTGCCCTTCGCCAGCAATCCGATCACGGCCATCTCTATCCCCTGCGGGGAGTTCTGCCGCGCGTACTCGAGCATGGCCTTCTCGATCTCTTTAAGGTCGGCTTTTCCGCCCTCCCCGGACGCGGTTTCCTCCCCCTTTTCCGTCTTACCGCTTTTATCCTCTCCGTTTTCCTCGGATGCGGTCTCATCGCCCTTTTGCGTCTCCCCATCCTCTATCTCTGCGTTCTCTATCATGAAAGCCAGCTCCTCCGGATCGAAGCCGGAATCCCTTAGGTAATCGCCGGCGAGGTACCATTTACCCTCCACCCTCACCAGGCGTAACGGCTCCTGCTCCCCTTCCGAGGCCTCCTCGCTCACCTTCTCGCCGCTCTCATCGGTATAGGTGACGGTGCCGTCCGTCACCCTGACCACCGCGGTGTCGCCATCGATCTTGGTCTCCATCTTCCTGATCTCGACCTTCATGTCCTGGGGGAAGAAGGCGGACAGGACCTTCTGCAGGTCCTGCTTGTATTTTTTCCCAAAGGCCGCCTCGAGCTCTTCGCGGAACGAGGGCTCCATGGCGGCGACGAGCATGTCGGCGTCGCCCTTCTCCAGCGCGGCATAGAAATCCCTCACCACCTGCTCGGGGCCGGAAGCGTCGCCTTTCCCTCCGCCCTTGAACACCACGAAGGCCAGTACCAACGCCAGGGCGATAACCGCCAACGCCCCTACGCCTCCCAGGATCCAGGGCAGGGCCGACTTATTGCGAGGCTGCTGGTAAGGGCCGGTCCCCACGGGCGCTCCCGGTCCCGTGACACCTGTGGGAGGAGCCCCGGGCGCCGGTGGCTGGCCGGTCGGCGGCGTTGCTTTAGACAACCTGGCCCCGCAATGGCCGCAAAAAACGCTGTTGTCGGCTATCTCCTTCCCGCATTCCTCGCAGAGCATCCCCGCACCCCCTTACCCATCAGCGCTTTAATCCAACAGCGCGCTATCGCTCCATGTTAATGAAATTCCCGCATCCGGTCACCGCCGGAAGGCCATACGTGGTCAGACGAGCATGGTTATCGGCCAGTTCTCGCACGGCTTTTCACCTACTTTTGCGTCGATCACCATGTGCAGCCTGCATTTCCCACCAAACTACAAGAAGAATCCCTCTGCCGCGTCCCGCGCGCTATTGAACAGGGTATAACCCCGACCGACCGACCGCCACTTAACCAGGAAAGATCCCCAGGTGAGCGGCAATCGAGTATTCCTCACTCCCTCGTGTCCGTTTGAGTTCGGCCTACGGCAAGAATCCCGAATGTCCATGGTTCCTGAGATCGAGCGACCTTCTTGCCTTACAATCTTTCACCACACCTGTTGCAGAACATCAGACCCACCTCGACGGCGTTGCCGCAGGCGGGGCAGAAAGCCCGGTCCGTGCGCGCTGCCCCCACCGGCTTGCCGCACTGCCTGCAGAACGATGCCCCTTCCTTCAGGGGGCTGCCGCAGGCGTCACAGATAGCCCGGTCCGCGCGCGTTCCTTCCACCGGCTTGCCGCACTGCCTGCAGAACGATGCCCCTTCCAAAAGAGTGCTGCCGCAGGCGTCGCAGAGAGCCGGGCTTGGGCGCGCTTCTTCCACCGGCCTGCCGCACTGCCTGCAGAAGGAATGATCCTCCGCCACCTCGCTTCCGCAGGATACGCATATCCTTGACATCCGGCCCGTAACAGCGTCCGCGACTTCCTCGCGCGGCACTTCCGCCCCGCAACTCCTGCAGAACCTCGCCCCCTCGCGAAGCCTGTCGCCGCAGCGGGCGCAGAAGGTGCGTTCTGCCCCAGACCGCTGAGCAGGCGCAGCCTCCGTTACAGCAGCCATCCTTGCCTTATCCCCTGACTCGCGCAGGCGGGAGACCACTACGTCCCTGGCGTATGGGGTCTCCATGGCAAAATCTCCCTGCGAAGTAATCAGCGCATCAAAGCCCAATAGATCGTCGATAATGCCGGCAGCAAGGTCGGGGCCGGCGAGGAGAAACTTTGCTCCCCTGCTTTCCAACTCGCCGAGGTCAGCCATCCAGATGCCACCGGCGGTACGCCATCCCCCTAGCGCTGCCACCTCAATTGCCCTGGGCTCGATGATGCGCTGCGTGACCAGTCCGAAATTGACAGCCATCGTCAAACCTCGCAACAGAGGAGTCATGGCCTCATGAAACGAGTAGAGAACACCTTCCGAGGAAGGTACCTCCCTCAATAGTCCCTTTCGTGCCATGTCCGCCAACAACCCGGGTAGCCGGCCCGGGAGATCCTGCGGCACGCGGTCGGGGGCTAGAAGCGCGAACAGCGACACCGCCCATCCGGGGTTCGCCTTCGAGACGCCGTCCTCCCAGGCTTTGGAGACGACCTCGGCCCCCACCCCTGACGGCATGCCCCCCGCCCTAACAACCCGGAGCGCCAGGATCGCCGTGCGGTAAGCGTCCAGGCAGGCCATGAGGGCCCAGAAATCAGCCTCGGCAAGATCGAAGCTTACGGGTTCGACATACGCGACATCCTCCATCATGAGGCTCATGTGCAGGCTCTCCTCCAGCCTTTCCAGGCTCACGGGGCCTTTGAGCACCACGGCCTCCTCTGATATATCCATACCGAAACCGGGCCCCCGGGCTTCAGCGTCAGGGAAGATATACTGCCCGATAAGGTTGACACTGCCGTCTCCAACCAGCAAGGCGATGGCGCGGTGGGGATCGAGGAGGGCGGGGACGGCCCATTTCCAGGTCTCATCCAGGCCCTCAAAGGCGGCGATGAGCTCGCCAGGATCGGCGCCATCGGCTGCAGCTCGCATGCGTGCCAGTGGCGAGAGCGCCCCCGCCACGAGCCCCTCAACGCCTGCAAGCGCCTGTAAATCTCGGCGTGGGATTGCCAGTGACCGGTATTCCATGGTTCCCTCGGAAGGCATCATTTCGGCCATTTGCCTCTTCCTCCTCGGCCGCCGCCTAAGGAAGGCGGCCAGTCCAACTGGATAGCTTCTCCATGAAATCCTCGTACCCGCCCTTGAAACCGATCTGCCTTAAAGCCGCGTCGCGTATCTCTGGCGAGATGTTCCGCATATTAATGATCCTCTCGCCCTGCGCGAAAATCTCCGGGTAGCGGGAATAATTTCCTGTGCGCTTATACGAATCCAACGCCATCTTTCTAGAAAGCTTGCACAGCTTGGCGCCCTGCTCCATGGCCTCGGATTTCGTCTTTAAAGTCACGCCCTCGCCCTTCCATCCGCGGGTGGTTTTGTAGGCCTCCATTCTGTAAAGCCCTTCCCCGTCCACGATGGTGCCTTCCGCCACCGGAGATCTGCTTTCCGGTCTCCACTTGGGCCTCATAACCGAAGGCTGGTTGCTGAAGGATTGGGCGGCTTCAGGGTTCTTGACATCCATAGCCTCCTGCCCGTGCATCTCGGTCCATGTCCGGCGCTGCTCCTGCGGGGTCATGGCCTCCCATTTCTTCTCGGGAAAGCGCGTCTTCGCCACTGCGGGATCGAAGCCGGTGCGCTTGGCGAAGGAGTCGAAGAAGGCGTTCTCCCACTCGTGGGCGGGGACTTCCTGCCAGTACCCATAGCCTTCCCTGGTTTTCACATACCTCTGCACTATCACGTCGTTGTCGGTGTTGATAAGGCTCGTCTGGCCCGGGGTGCGGACTCCCCCCACCTTGTAAATGCCCTTGGGGTCCCTGCTCTTCATGTAATCTACAACGTCTTTATACACGGGCTCGTAGATCTCCTTGGCCTGCACCGCGTTGAATTCCTTCTGCAGCGCCTCCGAG
>JACVJG010000088.1 GCA_015711875.1 Candidatus Solincola jinzensis
GGGATCGCCGGCTTCATTGACTACGAGCGGGGAGTAGTGACGGAAGCGCCCAACCACCCCTTAAAAGACGCCCACGTCAGGGATATCCTGGAGGCGGAAACCGGGCTGGCGGTGTTCGTCGACAACGACGCTAACGTAGCTGCCCTCGCGGAAGCGCGCATGGGCGCCGGCAGGGGATCACGTTACCTGGTACATCTCACTCTGGGAACGGGCATCGGCGGCGGGATCATAATCGATGGCCTAATCTATCGCGGCGCGCTGGGAGCGGCCGCGGAACTCGGCCACATGATCGTGCTCGAAGACGGTCCGGAATGCAACTGTGGCGCCAAAGGATGCCTGGAAGCCCTCTCCAGCGGGGTGGCCATATACCGGCGCGTGGAGGAGGCGGCGGCGGCCGGCCGTGCCTCGCCGGCGGTTGAGGAGTTCCTCGCAGATCCCATGGCCTTCAGCGCCGAGGCCTTGGGTAGACATGCGGACGCGGGAGACGCCCTCGCCAGGGAGATCTTCTCAAGCGCGGGACATCACCTGGGCACGGGAATAGCCTCCCTGGTGAACATCTTTAACCCCGACGCCATCACCTTGAGCGGCGGGTTGCTGGGTTGCTTCCATCATATGGAGGAGCCCATGCTCAACGCCTTTCGGGGCAGCGCCATTGCCATAAGCCGCGAGCACGTGCGCATCATGCGCAGCACCCTGGGAGACGATGGCGGCACTCTCGGCGCCGCCCTACTGGCCCGGCAAGGCATCAACCAGGCTTGACCCCTTCTGGCCTGATTCATGAAGCGTTGTATCCATCTTGCCGACGCGTCGATCTGGGAAAAAACGATGCCAGGTTATGCGCCCTCCCTTCCGGCAGTGGCTTTTGCGTCCGGCTGCATGACCATCCGCTGGCCTGCGAGCGGCTTGTGATCTAACCTTGCGTCCTTCCTTACGGCGTCGTTTTCCCGCCTGTGGGATTGGGCCGCGACGTCGCGCGGGAACATGTCCGACGTGCTGACGGCTTTTCCGCCCGCGCGCTTCGATCAAAACGCCTAGCGGCACGACGCCCTGTTTCCGAGATCATCAAAGCCAGCCACAGGGATTATTTGCTTTCCACGGATAGATCTGCCCAAAGCACGCCTCATGCCACAGTCCCGCGCGCCCCTAAGGCGATGGCTCCGGCAAATAGGCGGACGGGTATAAAGGCGCCGGGGGCGCGCTTCCCACTCCCGATGTGTTTTTCCGGGCCATCAGCTTGCGCTATGATCGCCCTCCGCAGGACCACGGCCGTAAAGCTTTTCCGCCAGTAACCCCATGGGGATGATCAACGCCACCGTCAGCCCCAGCCTCAGTACCGTGAACTCCCATCCTAAAAAGCGCAGTTCCATGAGCTCCAGGGGCAGCTTGATGCAGGCCCAGGCGGAGAGAAAGATCATGACGTTGGCCACCCTGGCGCCCTTCTTCAGCAGCATCCCGGCAAGAGGGAAGGCTATGTAAAGCGGCCCGGTTGGAAGGGTGCCGAGCAGTATGGAGAGAAGCAGTCCTCCCATACCGGAGCCCTCGCCCAGATACTTGACCACCAAGCGCCTATCGACCCATACGCCGAAAAGCCCCATGAGCACCAGTACCGCCGGCAACATGAAGGCCATCTCCTTGAAAAACTCCCAGGAGATGTTCATGGCCTTCTCTCCCTTTTCCTGGAAGATGATGGAGAGGGCGAAAAGGGCGGCCGCGGAGGAGGCCATGATGGCCAGATCCCATCTTATCCGCTTGCGCAGAGGCAGACCTGGAGCCATGGCGGTCGCATGCCCCTTTGCCACTCTTTGTCGTTTATTGCCACTCATTACCAGTCACCCCAGTATTATGCCCATGACCACGGCTATGATGATTGCTACCGCGAAGCTCAGGCCGTTGCGCAGGAGCGCGAAGCGCTTGCCCATCTCCTTGATCTCCACGGGCAGGAACACGAACCCGATCATGGTCAGGGTGGTGATGAAAGCGGCCATGGCCATCACACCGGCGCCCAGATCAAGCAGCGACCTGGCGAGGGGGAAGGCGATAATGGCGGGGATGAAGAGCACCGATCCCAGCAGGGCGGCTACCACAACGCCCACCATCCCGCTATCGCTCCCGATACTCGACGCGATCCATTTCGGGGGTATGAACCCCACGATAAGTCCGATAACCGCTATCACCGCCAGGACGCTGGGGACAAGCCTTTTGAAGGCGTTCCAGGCGATGAAAAGTGCGGCTTTCGTCTTCTCCCTGTTCTTGAGGAGAGACAGGGCCAAACATATGCACACGAAGGTATTTATGCCTATAGCGGTTGGCGACATCTCCAGTCCCTGCCTTTCTTTCCCGCTCCCTCACGCGCCCTCTACCGTACTCGGTGATTCGTGAGCGGTTTCCCCATCGACCTTCATCTCCGCTTCCTCACACAGGGCGATGAAGCCCTCGAGTAACCTTACCCTCTCCCGGAACGCGGCGATCCATGCCCTCAGCCTTTTTTCGCCCTGGGGGGTTATGTGGTAGAGGCGCTTCGAAGGCCCCGTATCCCCATGCTCCCAGCGCGAGGCTACCAGGCCATGCTTCTCCATCTCCCTGAGCATGCGGTAGACGGCTGCGGAATCAGGCGTTGGGCCCGGGAACGGGAGGTTGCTCATCTTCTCGATGAGTTGGTAGCCGTAGCTGGGGCCGCGCTTTATAAGGTATAGCAGGCGGGGCTCGATGAACCTTTTCTGCGGCCCCTCGCGCACGAACCTCTCGTGTTCGATGAGGTCGAAAGCGAATTCCTCGTCCTTTTCCGCCTTCCGCGTTTTCTGTGACATTATACCTGCTTTCTACATCTATATGTCTATCAACATATAAATATATTGTACACATTATATTCCGTCAATACCCCTGGTATAGGGATGAGGCCTCGACTGGAGCCTGAGACATGGAGCGCTGGGCGACCACCGTGCCTGGAGCCAGAGGCCGGGATGCGAGAAAAGGGCGGTTTGCCGGTTGACACATCTCATGAACACACAGGAGAAAAAGGTTCATCATCAAGGTGATAGCTTTTCATATGACGGCTAGTGACGTGTCCGTGTCGGCATATTAACCGAAGCCGGAAAGGGGTGATGGAAGATGAACGCTTTGATAGGTTTGCTGGCGGATTGCGCCGGCGGCATTTCCCGCTGGGGAACGGGGGGATGGATCTGGATGGGATTGATGATGTTGGCGGGCGTTGTGCTCGTGGTCGCCCTGGTCTATCTGCTGATCAAAGGCCCACAATCTTCCGGAACGGCAACCACATATGCGCCCCAGTGGCACCGTGAGACGCCGCTGGAGATCGCCCAGCGCAGGTACGCAGCGGGCGAGATCACCGCGGACGAGTTCGAAAGGATCAAGAAGGACCTGGGCGTTTGAGCTCACCTGCTGTACGGATAGACATGTGCCCGCGGCGCCGGGCTCTTTACGGCGACACTGCTTCTGCGAAGAGCCGAGGTGGGAAGTCGGAAGGGCTCGCCGCTTTTTTTCGAGGTGGTGAGCATCCTGAAATCACTCCTCGATTTTGGCCGACAGTGCTTCGGGCGACCTCAAGCGGTGTACGAGTCTATGACGTCGCGCGGTTACGACAAGCTGGCGATCAAACAGCCCTTGTACCTGCAAGACAGTATTCCTGCAGGGGCATATAGACTTTCAGAGCGGTTCTGGGTTCTCGCAATCGATAGCGGGCTTGAGACATCGGGCTGGCCTTCGTCCCCACATTACGCTCACCTGCGGCGGCCTTATGCCTGAACGGCCAAGCGGGATAAGCGACAAGTTAAGGCGCGACCGCTTGCATAAGCGCCGACCTCATCAATGCCATCGTTTCCCGCCTGCAACCGCCAAACAGGCAGTGAGGTATGTATGATGTCCTGAGTCCGGGCCTGACCCCTCGGACATGTAGTAGAATCGGGCTGACGGCTGCGGATGGCGAAAAAAATGGGATTGTAGGTGGGGTGTAACGATGAAGGAGTTGCGGGTCGACGTAGAGCTGCTGGAGGAGTTCGAGCGGGGGCTTGATCCGAGGTACCCGGAGCGCAGCCGCATTCCCGCCCGGGTGCTGGGCTACGGCGAGATCAGCACCGTCTTCGAGATCCGGGCGGAGGGCATGGAGGGGTACGCCTTCAAGCGGCTGCCCATCTTCAAGGACAGTTCGGAGATCGAGCCCTACCTGGCAAGCTACCTCCAGTACAACCGCGTCCTAGCCGAGGAGGTGGGGCTGTCCCTGCCGGCCTACGGACACGCGGAGTTCGTCTCTGACAGCGGACGCCCCGTCTTCTATATCATCCAGGAGCAGCTCCCCGCCCACTCCATCGGGAACGCGGCCATCCACTACCTGCCCGATTCCGAGGTGCCCGCCCTGGTGAGGATGATCCTGCGCGAGGCAAAGAAGGTGTGGGACTTCAACCGTGGGCGGGATGACCTGGAAGTGGCCATCGACGGCCAGATATCCAACTGGTCCATCGTCGGCTTCGAGCCGGAGGCCGGGCGCGTGGACGAGGGCGCGCGCTTCCTGTACATGGACACCAGCACACCCCTCTTCCGCGTGAACGGGATCGAGCAGCTCGACCCGGAGCTGTTCCTGCGCAGCGCCCCGTCCTTCCTGGTGTGGATGATCCGCCTCCTCTTCCTCGAGAACGTGATGACGCGCTACTATGATTTCCGCCTGGTGACCATCGACCTCATCGCCAACTTCTACAAGGAGCAGCGGTCGGAGCTCATCCCCGCTCTGGTGGAGACCGCCAACTCCTTTTTCGAGGAGGAGGCGGCCCACCTGGGCATCAAGCCCATCAGCGAGAAGGACGTGGCCTCGTACTACCGCGAGGACAGGATCATCTGGTCGCTTTATCTCGCCTTGCGCAAACTCGACCGTTTTCTGCGCACCCGCCTGCTGCGGCGGGAATATCCCTATATCCTTCCGGGCAGGATCAAGAGAAAGTAGGTATCAGGCATGGGGGGTCAGGCCGTGCTCCATGCCTCAGGCACCAGGCGAGGCCTGGGGGGTCAGGCCGTGCTCCATGCCTCAGGCACCAGGCGAGGCCTGGCCCCTGTGCCTTGAGAGGGAGGTGTCGCGGATGAGTTTGATCGGGCAGGATCCCAGGGAGGTCGTCTTCGAGCGTTTCGCCCGCCACGTCTCCAGCGGCAAGGCGAGGTTCTTCCGCGAGGTGGGCATCGATTTCGTCTTCGGCCGCCGGGAGGGGGTCTACGTATGGGACCTGGACGGAAACCGCCTCATCAACTGCCACTGCAACGGCGGGGTGTTCAATCTCGGGCACCGCAACCCGCGCGTGGCGGCGGCGCTCAAACGTGCTCTGGAAGAACTTGACATCGGGAACCACCACCTGGTGAGCGAGCACCGCGCCCTGCTGGCGGAGCGCCTTGCCTCCCTGTGCCCCGGCGACCTCAACCGCGTGGTCTTCGGGGTGGGGGGAGGCGAGGCCGTGGACACTGCCATCAAGCTGGCGCGGGGATACACCGGGCGGCCGGGGGTGATCTCCGCCGTGGGCGGGTACCACGGCCACACCGGTTTCGCCCTGGCCACCGGCGACGCCAAGTACAGCGCCCCCTTCGCGCCCCTGCCGCCGGGGTTCACCCAGGTGCCCTTCGGTGACCTGGAGGCGCTGGAGGAGGCCATGGAGGGAGGCGCAGGCAGTAATACCGCTGCGGTGATCTTCGAGACCATCCCCGCCACCCTAGGCATCGCCATACCCCCGGAGGACTTCTACGCCGGGGTGCGGGAGCTCTGCGACCGCCGCGGGGCGCTGATGATCATCGACGAGGTGCAGACGGGGCTGGGCCGCTGCGGCGCGGTGTGGGGCATCGACACCTACGGGGTGGTCCCCGACATCCTGGTCACCGCCAAGGGCCTCTCGGGCGGTATCTACCCCATCACCGCCACCGTCTATTCCGACCGCCTCGACTCCTTCTTCGCGGAGAACCCCTTCATCCACGTCTCCACCTTCGGGGGAGCGGAGGTGGGCTGCTACGCCGCCCTGGAGGTGCTGGACATCCTGGAAGAGGAGGGCTTCCTCGCCCACGTGCGGGAGATAGCTGGTGTGTTCGAGAAGGGCTTCCGTGAGCTGCGGGAGAGGCACCCCGAGGTCCTGGTGGAGGCACGACAGCGGGGCCTGATGATGGGGCTGAAGATGGCCAACGACTTCTGCGGGCCCCTCATGACCCTGGCCGGGTTCCGCCACGGCATCCTCACCATCTACGCCAACAACGACACCTCGGTGAGCCAGATCCTGCCGCCGCTGATCATCGAGGAGGAGCAAGCCCGCCAGGTGCTGGAGTCGCTAGACGCCATGCTCTCGGAGTTGGAGAAGGCTCTCGAGGGCGCTTGAGACGGCCATGGCATAAATGCGTAGCTGCCATTAGCGGGTGACTCGTCGCCTGGAAATGGATGGAAGGTAGATGAGGTAACCGCCTTGACGAAAGAACGAGCCTGTCAGCGCAGGTAAAGGTAGAAGGATGTCTTAGATATGCTCTGGGAAGTGGCACTGTTCATGGCAGGCGCAATCGCCCTTGAGATCATCGGCTTCGTGGTCACCAACGTTCTGCTGGCTTTGAGCCTGAAGGTCCTCCTCTAAACCTTCCTTGTCCCTAACCCCGTGTAGCTCATCTTCTTCCCTCGGCATCGCCTCTCCAGGGATTGAATCCCTAAGCGGTGAACAGACCCGGTGCCAGCACAGGCGTATGCGCCCCTGGCTTTCAACGCGCCTCGGTCCTAAGTCCGGGCCTGACCCCCGCCATGAGGCTGCCGCTACGCCTCCCTTAACGGCATTGTCGTCATACCCTCTCAGGCTCGAAGCGGAGCGCCCGGGTGGCGCTGGGGATCTCGATGCCCTCCTCACGATAGCGCTCGTGAAGACGCTTGATGAACTCGTGCTTCAAGCGGAAGCGGTCCACGTACTCGCGGGCGCGCAGGACCACTGTGAACTCGATGCGGAAGTCGGCGAACTCCCGGAAAAAGAGCATGGGCTCGAACTCCGCCACGCCTCCCTGCGCTTCGCGCAGCACCTGCCTGGCCACATCCAGGGTCACCAGCTCCACCTGACGCAGGTCGCTCCCGTAAGCGACTCCCGCGTCCACCAGTACGGAGACCTCGGGGGCGGGGCGATGGTAATTGGTGATGATAGCTGAAGCCATGCGCGAGTTGGGTATCACCACCACGTTGTTGGGGAGCGTCCTGATGGTGGTGTTGCGCCAGGTGACATCCACCACGTACCCCTCGTCGCCGCTGTCCAGCTTCACGTAATCGCCGGGAGCCATCTGCTTGGAGGCAAGGATGTGCAGACCCGCGAAGAGGTTGGACAGGGTGTCCTGGAAGGCCAGGGCCATGGCGAAGCCCCCGACCCCCAAGGCGGTGAGGATGGGGGTGATAGGCACATCGAGCAGCTTGAGCGCGACCAGCAGGCCGGTTAGCATGATCAGCATCCTCACCACGTTGCCCCAGATGGTGGTGGAGGGAAGAGCCCCCTCGGCCTTCCTGATGGAAAGGTCTACCAGGCCCGCCGCGATCCTCGCCGCCACCAGGGAAACGGTGAACACCGTGAGCACCACGAAAGCCTTCTGGTACACCAGCAGGGCCGTGGGGTAGAGGCTGGTGACCTCCATGGCGGCGTACAGGCCGCCCGCCACGCTCAACAAGGTGACCATGCCCAGCATGGATCTACGTACTGTCTGCCAACCGTCCCAGCCGCGGCGCGACCACAGCCTCCCCAGGGCCATGATGATCAGCCGTTCCAGCACGAAGCCCAGGGCCAACCCTCCCAGCACGAAGAGCGCCGGCAGGGCGAACTCCCTGCTGGTCATGAACTCGGACACGTTCGACCTCTCAATGACCCGCAACAATATCTCCATCGCCCCTTTCGTCGTTCTTGCTTACCATCAGCATCTTATGACCTGGCGGGCACGCCCCGGGTTCCCTGGATGCTGAAACGTTTCGGTAGGCGCCTTTCGGGTCGAAAAAGGCCGAGAGGCCACCCTATCATCCTGGCAAACCAGGCAAATCCGACAAGAGGAAAGGGGTGATCTCCCGCATGTTCTATCTGGGGGCCATGGCACTGCAAACGCTCGAGGATGCGAAGGGCATAAAAGAGTTGGAGGAGGAGGCTTGGGTCGTGTTCGAGCTGGGCAGGGCGATGGCGGGTGGGCTTATTTGGAAAATTATGCTTTATAATAGTGCGTCTCCCGGCCTTGACGGCACGCGAGCACGTTTCCGACCTCTTTTCCCCTGAGGAAGTTTTCTCGGCGGGTGTTCTGGTGGATCCGACGCTCTTCCCTTCGTTTAAATATCCCTTCGGCAGCCAGGCCGGGAAGACATGCACGATGCAGTGTTGAATGCGCTCACGGCAATAGGGGATCCTTTCATCTCGTCGCGAATGGGATTTACCGGCCTCAAAGGATCCCGAAGCCGCCCCTTCGGCCATATCGCTTTTCCGGTTCTCCTCCCACAAGTACGGGCGCGGAGAAGACGGCGATGAAGATGTTGTGGCGGAAATCACCGATGCTACGGGAACGGGCAGCGCGCCAGAGTCTCAGGCAACGATAGGATAGCCCGCCTTCACCATGAGGGGTTATTCCTGCCCTCAACCCGCGCCGTCCAGCCGGCGAGAGGCGATGATGTCCACGCCGGTGCCGAGGATGTCGGGATAGATGACCTGACCGTCG
>JACVJG010000089.1 GCA_015711875.1 Candidatus Solincola jinzensis
CATCCACAACCAGGAGAGCGCGGAGGAGGCCCGGGCCAAGGCGGAGCGGGTCATCTCCCAATTCAGGAAGCTCCTCCCCGAGGCCTGCTCCGTGCTCGAAGAGGGTTTCGAGGAGACGCTCACCTTCTACTCCTATCCCAGAAAGCATTGGCGCCATATCCGTTCCAACAATCCTCTGGAGAGGCTCTTCCGCGAGGTGCGCAGGCGTTCCCAGGTAGTTGGTGTTTTCCCCGACGTCACCTCGTGCCTGATGCTCGCCACCGCCAGGCTTAAATGGACCGAGGAGAGGCGCTGGGCAAAGAAACGCTATATGGACATCGATCTGCTACTCGAGGACCTCATACATAAAGCGAAGGAGGTGAAGGCTACCAAAGCAAAGTCAGTATGAGGGAGGCATGGCAGAAAATGGTTTTACACACTTTTGGTTGCACTAACTACCAGAAAAACGCCGTACTAAAAGCGACGAATGCAGAAGAGGAAGGCAGCGGGGAGAGAGAGGAAGAGATTGTCGGAAGCCGCCGGATATCCCTGCTCCGCGTGCCGCGAGGGGGCGCCAATCCAACCTTCGTCATGCCGCCATCAATCAAAAGGTTGATGGCTGCCGGGGCGCGAAAGGAAATACTGGCATTGTTTTACAAGAGTATGCTCGAAAAGGCTGTTGTCCTCTGGCATGGAAAGGGGGATAGGGCATGGCTGCAAGCGATTGCAGGCGCTGCGGAAGCGCCGGATCCGTGGAGTTCGGGATGTGCCAGGTTTGTTATTGCGACCATTCGCGTGACGAAGTGGCAGCGGGCGAGCCGGGCCCCTCATTAATCCTCGGACCTGATACGGGAGGCATAAAAGGGATGGGGCCGTGCGAGGCTCTTCCTAAAACCCTGTATCGCGCCAGCCTCATTTCCCCTTGACTTCAGGGCGCGGTCAACGTGTCCCCGGCACGCTTTCCTGTTCCAATATCAACAACCGCGCATGCCGATGCTCTGCTTGAGGATTTCAGCCCGCAAGGCGGTTTTCAACCGGCTCTCATGCTGGTATCACGCTCGAGGCCCTGACTTGCAACGGCGCCTGAGCCGCGACCGCGCCGCCCCCGCCGCGGACAGCAGGCCCATGAGCGCGCCGAACAGCAGGACCGCCGTGCCCGATCCCTGGCCGCAGGCCGGGTCGATCCAGAAGGCCTCGCGCATGCGCGCTCCCACCCCGTCGGGGTTGATGACCAACACGTCGTAACCGCCCGGCTCGGCCCCGAAGACCAGGAAGGAGCACCTCAAGAAGTCCGGAGTCGGGACACTTGCCCCGAGGCCGTCGATCACTCTGCCGCCTTTTCTGAGCTTGACCGTAGCGCCGGGCGTGAACCCGTTCCCACGCAGCTCTACCCCCACGAAGCCCGCGAACTGCGTGACCTCGTTGGGGGTTATGCTCATGAGGTAGAGGGGACTGGGGTTGGGCGTCACCGAAAACCCTCCCGGCAGGAGCGAAATGTTGCCGGCGTGGTCGGTGACCACCACGTCGTAGGCGCCTTCCCAGAGGTCGTAAAGCTCGAAAAGGCAGGTCATGTGCTGCGCGGAATCCACGGTGGTGAAAGCGGCGTCGAGGCCGTATCCCGAAGACGCCTCTCGCAGCGACGCCTTCATGCCCGGCTGGAAGCCGCTTCCAGAGATACCCACCGTGACCACCGTACCCTGCACGCCGTTTGCGGGGTCGACGGCGTCCACGCGCACGGGGTTCTCGAGCACCGTGAAGCCCCCGGGCAGCCTGGCCTCCTCCCCGTCGGGGTTGGCGAGCACCACGTCATAGACGCCGGGGTCCGCCTCGACGAGGTCGAGCACGCAGTGCACGCGGTCGTCGCCGTCGGGCCAGGCGGAGGCGGAAAGCACGGAGCCCTCGTTCTCCAGCCTCACGGATAGCCCCTCGCGGAAGCCGGTGCAGGAGAGGTCCGCTTCCACCAGGCCGTGGTTGTACCCCGACGTGGGGGCGATGGTGGAAATAGCCAGCGGCTCGGGGGTATAGAGCTCCATGCCCTCCTCGAGCACGCAGCGCTGCCAGTCATAGGTGTTCGTCACCACCACATCGTAGAAACCGGCGTGGTATTTGGGGAAGTCGCTGAGGTCGAGCTTGAACTCGATACGGTCGGGGGAGACCACGGTGTAATCCATGATGGGGACGCTTCGATAGTCTCCCCAGAGCTCGACGGTGCAGCTCTCGCTGAAATGGGCGCCGGTGAGGGTGACCTCGGTTATCTCCTTGATGATGGCGCGCGAGGGCTCCACGCCCGCTATCTCGGGGGGCCACAGGTCAAGCCAGGCGTCGAGCCTGACACGGTTCCCCGGTTTGGGATAAAAGATGTCTGCGGACGCGAAATCCGCCTTGTCCGCGTGCCATTCCGTGCGGTAGGCATCCCCGGGGTCGAAGAACTCGACCTTGCATTGGTGGATTGCCGATTCCGAGGTTATATGATAGGCCCCGTTTTCATCCGTAAGAGCCGTCGCCAGCGGGTTGCCATCAAGGTCGTACAGCGAGACGCGGATACCCTCGATATAGGTTGCATTGCCGGCGTACCCCACGAAGCCCTCCACTATGGTCGTCTCCTCCACGGTGAAGGTCACTGGATCGGAGGCGCCGCCCCCCGTGACCACTGTCACCTCCACCGGCCCGGGGGTGACTCCCTCCGGCACCTCGCACACGATCTCGTTATCCGACCATGAGTCTATGGGCGCGTTGATGCCCCCGAAGCGCACGGCGTAGAAGGACTTGCGCTCGCCAAAACCGCTTCCCTTGAGGGTGACGGTATCCCCGGCCATTCCTGAGGAGGGGTAGAGGGCTTCGATCTGCGGCACGGGCTCCCAACCCCCGTCGGTGGTGTGCATGATGAAGCCCTGTCCGAATTCGCCGGCGTTGGTGGGATTGCATCCGCATGCCCACGCCGTGAGCCCGTCGGCGGCTGAGAGGGCGGTGGGGGTGGCGGGGGTTTCCGCCTGCGTCGTCCATGTGGCCCCCCCGTCATCGCTCCTGTGGATGCCGCTGAAAGCGAAGAACGGGCTCGCCGCCAACCAGGCGGTCTTACCGTCGAGGGCGCAGAAGCCGCAACCGGCGTAGGTCCAGAAGCCGATGGCGGTGGGGTGGAATTCCCAGCTCGCGCCCCCATCCGGGGAGCGGAGGATCTCGGTGCGGGTGTTAAAGGGCACGGCCAGGTCCGCGCGCAGCGAAGCCACCCACACGTTCAGGGGGTCGGGAGCGGACACCTTGAAATACGCATATCCTCCCTCGCCGTGTTCCTGCCAGCTCTCCCCTCCGTCCTCCGTCTTCATCAGGGTGCCGGCAACCACCGCGGGAACCTGCGGCCAGACCATGCCGGGGGAGAAAAACCCGCCCGAGGCCCAGCAGGTGTTTTCGTCCACGGCGGAAACGCCGGTCAGGGGGCAGGGGATACCCGTGGCCTGTACCTCCCAGGTCTCACCCCCGTTGGCGGTCTTGACGATGAAGCCGTTGAAGCTCGTGCCCGAGGACGTGGAATACCCCACCGCCCAACAGGTACGCTCGTCCACAGAGGAGATGTCCGTAACGTAATAACCACCGGCGGCGATCTTCACCTCCCAGGTATCGCCGCCGTTTTCCGTCTTGAGGACACAGCCGTATCCGCCAGCCCAGCAGACCTCATCGCTTACGGCGGAGGCGCAGGTTAGTAAAGTGGGGTAGGCCGGGTAGGAGGGCGTCCAGGAGGCGCCGCCGTCCGTGGTCCTCAGCGCGAGGGGCTGTGGTGTTTCGCCCGTCGTCCTACCCACCGCCCAGCAGGTCATGGTGTCGACGGCCGAGATGCCGAAGAGGCTCACCCCCTCATCGTGATACTGTACAAACCACCCCTGCTCTTCCTCGGCTCTCGCCCTCTCGGGCGCATGCAAAGCGGGCGGAAGACAGGCGGCCAGGAGGATGAGGAGGAAGATCGTAGCAGCACGGCCGAGGTTTTTCCTTGACATCTCTCTTTACCCCCTCTCATAAGCGATCCCAGAAGGACGGGAAAAACGGAAAACGCCTGTTGCGGTACTGGTCCTGCCCTCCCCATGGTGCGCTGCGCCTCCTCGCTCGGCCCCGGTGCGACCCGCAATACGCGGGCCAGCTCATATGTGGGAGAAATTGCCACGCGATTCCACGATGGCCCATGCGCCCGAAAAGGATCGAGTACCCGTAGAAGATCCGCAGGATTTCGTTCAGAGCATGAAAAGGAGAAAACCATAACCCCCAGCATGACTTTCGCCTAGACATTTACCGGCAAGCTGTATGATTTTAACCCATGGTAACATAGGGCCTGCTGCATGTCAAAACCGGCGCGGCTCGGCTTCTTCGACCTAAGGCGACCATCGCGACGCCATGGCGTTCATGGACATGGGGGAATGGGAAAAAGTAGCACAGGGATAGCGCGCGGTAGCCCTGGAAAGCCGCATCGGGTTGCGGCGGCGGCTCTCCACGTACGGAGGGCGCGGGTAAAAAGCCTTTGAATAAAAGCTGTGATGCTCCGGGAGGAAAAGACGGGGTTGAGACCCGGTCCCCAAGAGATGATCGCCTCACCGCATGAAGCACGGCGCCGGTGGGGGAAGCGACGCGTTTTGCCGCTGTCTTTGCTCGCGCTTGGCACGGAGCGAAGCGGGAAGGCCAAATGGGAAAGCAGAGCGAATGATAGAATGGGCGTAAGGTAAGGCGAGATCGCCGGGGGCGAGATGGAACTCATGGGTTTTGGCGAGGGCTGGCTGGGAGAGATACTTGGCGCCGCCAGGGTGTCCGGCGAGATAAGGGATAAGGTGCGCTCCCGCATATCGTCCCTCGAGGAAGGCGGAAAAGGCCGACTGGAAGCTGAATGGAAGACCATCGACGGCCTGCTGGAAAAGGGAAGGACGGGGGAGGCGCTCGAGGAGGCCATGGGAACGGTGGCCTGGCTGGCGGGGGAACTGCACGAAATGCTGGGCGACGGCGCGGCGGTGCTGGAGAGGCCGTTCAGTCCCTTCCTCATCAAAGATAGCGAGGTAAGGGCGGTGCTCCATCCCTCCAGGGATGTGCACGAGATGGCGCGCTCGCGGGACGAGCTGGACGTGATGCGGGCCCTAGAGCTCATAAACGACGCCCGGCGCCTCCTGGCCAGCTGGGGCGCGGGGTCATGGGGCAGAAAGCCGCACGAGCTCATCCCGCGCCTGGAGGAGGACGTGGAAGGCCTGCGCAGGACCTACGCGGAGCTGCCGGGAGATGAAGGCCTGGGGGGAGAGGACCTCGAAAAGGAGATAGAGCTCGCGGACCGCTTTGCCACCATGGCCACCCGCTTCGCTCATGACCTCATGGAGCTGCACGCCCTTAACGCCGTAAACCCCGAGGTGCGCATGCGCTTCGAGATCCTGTGGGACAACGTGAAGCAGCTCGAGGAGGAAGGAGACGTGCAGGCGGCGGCCCTTGAGGCCCTGCAGGTGCTGGAGGAAGGCTTCGAGATGGCGGGAATGGGCGGGGGCGATACCCTTGAGAAGATCGATATGCTGTACGACTTCTTCAGCGAGGTAGAGGAATTGAGAAGCGCCGTCGACCGCCTCACCGAGGTCTTGCGCGACGGAAGGGAGAGTATCGGCGGGGAGGAAGGGCGCAGCTATATCGATGCCATCGGCAGGGCGCTCTCGGACATGCGGCTCAAGCCGGCTTGAAGTCTGCGGGGCGCTTGGCCGCGGAGAGCGACCGCGCGCATGGGGCAGCCTCCCCGGGCGCGCCGGCGCCGTCCGGTGTTGAACGCGGGAAAGCCTTCCCCAAAACCCAGGTGCCACACGGCGGATCCCGCGGAGGAACCTTTTTGCTGAAGCCGCTTCATACCTGATGAGCGGAGGCGGGATGCGACCCTTGTGACGGGATGGCGCAAGGACAGGCGCGCCTGTCGCAGGCGGTTTTCGGGAAAACGCATGTTCCGGCGGGACCACGCCGCAAGCGCCATCAAGGGTGGCGCGAGGCGCATGCCCTCGCTAGGAGGTAATGATTGGAGGTAATCCTCGGGCACATTAACGTGGATTTCGACGCCCTGGCCTCCATGGTGGCCGCGAAAAAGCTCTATCCCGATGCGGTGATGGTTTTCGCCGGGGCGGTGAACCGCAACGTGCGCGAGTTCATCGCCCTCCACGGCGACGTGCTGGAGTTCATGGATCCCCGCGCCCTGGACACGGAGGCCATCGAGCGCCTCATCGTGGTGGACAACCGCATCGCCGACCGATTGGGGGAGTTCAAGGACCTACCGGAGCGCCCGGGCGTGGAGGTATTTATCTACGACCATCATCCTCCCTCCGACAGGGACATGCGCGGGGTGAAGGATTACAGCGAGGAGACAGGCGCCACCATCACCGTGCTGCTGAAGATCATCAGGCGCAGGGGGTTGGCCCTCACCCCCTTCGAGGCGACCCTTTTCGCCCTGGGGATCCACGAGGACACCGGCTCCCTTACCTTCGCCGGGACCACCTACGATGACGCCGACGCGCTCGCCTACCTCATGCGCGAGGGGGCCAACCTCAACGTCATCGCCCACTTCCTCGGCCCCTCCCTGACCCCGCCCCAGCACGAGCTGATGAAAAGGTTCCTGGAAGGGCTTGAGACGCGCCGCGTGCGCGGCATACTGGTCGCGCTGGCCAAGGCGAGGATGGAGGAGTACGTGGAGGGGGCTTCGGTGGTCGCCGGCAAGCTCGCGGACCTGGAGAACCTCGACGTCATCTTCGCCCTCTGCGAGATGCAGGGGAGAGTGGTGGTGGCAGGGATTTCCAGGCTGAGCCAGGTGGACGTGCACGAGGTGCTCTCGGGGTTAGGAGGCGGCGGGCATTCCAAGGCGGGCTCCGCGGTGATAAAAGGCGTGACCCTTGAAGGGGCGGAGAAGAGATTGCTGGAGCTGCTGCAGGAGAGGGTGCGGCCCCTGGTCACCGCCGGGGAGATCATGAGCGGTCCGGTGCGCACCATCGACGAGGACACCCCTATCGCCGAGGCGTCCCGACGCATGCAGCGCACCGGCCACACCGCCTTTCCGGTGGTCAATGCGGAGGGAGAACTGGTGGGGATCATATCGCGCAAGGATCTCGACAAGGCGGGTCACCACGGGCTCGGGCACGCTCCCGTGAAGGGCTTCATGACCCGAGAGCTGGTGAGCGTGGGCGAGGAAGCGTCCCTGCTGGAGATCCAGGAGCTCATGACCGCCAACGCCGTCGGGAGGCTGCCGGTGGTAAGGGGCGACAAGGTGGTGGGCATAGTGACCCGCAAGGACGTCCTGAGGGCGCTGCACGGCAGGGATTACCTGCGGGGTTTCACCGTCCCGGGGAGGGCGGCGGGATACACCCGCTCGGAGATGATAGAGATCATGGAAAGGGGCCTTCCGGGAGAGGTGCAGAGCCTGTTGCGGGTGCTGTCGCGAGTGGCGGAGGAGGAGGGTTTCCAGATCTTCCTGGTGGGCGGGGTGGTCAGGGACCTCCTGCTCGGCTATCCCAACCTCGACCTCGACGTGGTGGTGGAGGGAGACGGCATTGCCTTCGCGCGCCTCCTCGCCTCAGCTCTAAAGGCAAGGGTGAGGAGCCACCGCAAGTTCGGCACCGCGGTGGTCATCCTTCCCACGGGGCGCAGGATAGACGTGGCCTCGGCGCGCACGGAGTTCTACGAGCGCCCGGCGGCCCTTCCCACGGTGGAGATGTCCTCCATCCGTCAGGACCTCTACCGCAGGGACTTCACCATCAACACCATGGCGGTGGCCTTGACCGGCGATCGTTTCGGCGAGCTGCTCGACTATTTCGGTGGGCTGCGCGACCTGGAGAGGCGGCAGGTGCGCATACTCCACAATCTCAGCTTCGTCGAGGATCCCACGCGCATCTTCCGCGCCGTGCGCTTCGAGCAGCGATATGGCTTCCAGCTCGAACGGCAGACGGAGATGCTGGCGCGGCGCGCGGTGGAGATGGAGATCGTGGGCAAGCTCACCAACGCCAGGGTGCGCGACGAGCTAATCGACATATTTTCCGAACCCTGCCCTCTGCCCTTCCGCGCCGTGGGGCGCCTGAGCGACCTCGGCGCCTTGAGGACCCTGCACCCGGACCTCGAGGTGACCAGGGCCATGGGCGAGCGTTACCGCCGCCTCGAGAGGCACATCTCCAGGGCCATGGAGCTCGCGGGAGAGGGCGCGAAAAAATGGATCCCCTCCCTGGCGGCGATGCTGGGAGATCTGCCGGCGCGAGAGGCGGAGAAGTGGTGCCACCAGATGCGCTTCCGGCGCGAGGACGCGGAGGCCATAATGCAGTGCCTGGAAACGGTGCCCGGGATCGTCGAGGCGCTGGGAAAAGGAGGGATGTCGCCCAGCGAGATCACGCATCTCCTTGACCCCCTGAGCGGAGAGGCCTTAGCATATCTCTATGTGCTCGGGGGACCGGGCGCCCGCAAGAGCGTGGAGATGTACGTGAAAAAATGGAAAATCATGACATTAGAGATAAGCGGACACGACCTCTCGGCGATGGGCTTGAAGCCCTCGCGGGCGTTCGCGAGCATCCTGTCGCGGGTCCGCGACGAGAAGCTGGACGGCAGGGTGAAGGGCAGGGAGGAGGAACTGGCCCTGGCCAGGCGGCTGGCTTTCGGCGGACGGGACGCGGGATGACCGCGCGCCAGAAAT
>JACVJG010000090.1 GCA_015711875.1 Candidatus Solincola jinzensis
AGGAAGGATACCGGGTCCGCCGAGCAGGTCCGCCCTGCCCTGGGTGAAGGCGCCCTGGTGAGTGAACATCCCGATGTGCAGGCCTTTCTTCCAGGAAAAAGATTCCATGGAAGACGAGAGCGCCAGGGCCGCGCCCGCGGCAGCCACGCCGGTCATCGCCAGGACGTCCGCTACCCCGAAGCCCTTTCCGGCAGTGCGCGCAGCTCTTTCTTTATATGCTTCCCCCGGCGCCCCCTCCGCCATGGCCGCGGACGGCAGGACCGCGGTCTTCTGCCTTCCCTCCCGTGGGGGAGCCGGGCGCGCGGAAACCGACGCCCTTGCCCCCACCGGGGACAGTGGGCTGCCGCACTCCTGACAAAAGCTGTTGCCCTCCGGGTTCTTAGCGTAGCATTCCGGACAGGTCACCGTGGGACGCCGCCCAAGCCGGGGGGGCGGAGCCGGGGGGGCAGGCGATATGGCCTGCGTTTTATCCGTGTCCATGTAGTCTGCCGGCGAGACGAGCGCTGTTTTCTCCGCCGCTGCCGGCCTTGCCTCCTGAGGAAAAGCAGCCGTTTTCCCCGGGGCCTCCGCGACGCAATCCGCCTCCGGCGGAATATAATATTGAGGTCGCTCCAGGGGTGGTGGCGGGGGCACGGCTTCCCGTCCCTGCTCCCGCCGAGGCCGGATGACCTCCTCCACCACGGAACTCCCATGCGCCAAGGCCTCGGAGCCAGCGGACGACCCACCGGCGTCCACGCCGTGGGCGTCACGAGGAACCGCGGGGTGGGCCGTCGCCGTATCCATATCCGGAGCGGGAGGCACTCCGGGAGTGGGAGGAGGGGTTGTGGGCAACCGCATCCCTGTCTCTTTTACAGGTCTCGAGCCGGAGGGAAGAGGCGCGGTTTTGTGAGCGTCTCCCCCCTCTCGTGCCGGACCGGGTTTTCTATCCAACTGGGCGAAGGGCACGTCCGGAAGCGGGGCTCCGCATGCCATGCAGAAGGCCGCGTCATGCCTGTTTTCCTGGCCGCAACTTGGGCAATTCATCTCCCCGCCAACCTTTCCTATCCTATTAGAGCCTCCTCACTACCCATCTTAACCGCGTTGTCTAGTTCCGTTAACAAGGTGCTTGGGTCACGAGCAATCGCTCCCCGCTTCTCATATATGGTTACACTTAGGGGCCGATATATCCTTGTCGGCAAATCTGAGAGGCGTTTCAAGCCAGGATGGGTTTGCAGGCCGGAAAGGCATGTATATTGGCGGCGCGAGCCTTCCGCCGTTACCGCGAAACGCTCCGGCTCGTACCCAGATGCCAGGATCTTAACCCTGCAAAAGCCTTTATGGCCGGGGGGCAGCAAGGCCGTGAGTCGAAGGGCAAGGCCGCCAGGTTCGCGGGCAACAGTCGAAACATCGCCGAGAACGGGAAGAGCGATGTCGGTAATGATTACCAGTATTGCGCTTTAATAACGCTCCCTCTGTTATGGCAAGAAATCGATTCCTGGCCACCCCGGCTGAAGATGACCCTTAGACCTTTATGCCCTGGCTTTACGCTTTGAGCACGAGAACGGGGCGCTCGCTCTCTCTGATCACCCTCTGGGCCACGCCACCGAGAAAGCCGCCGGTGGTGCGATAGCCGAAAGCCCCGATGATTATCAGGGAGGCGTCGATGTCCTTGGCCACCTGCAGTATCCACTGTGCCGGATTGCCTTCCACCAGCTTGATGTCCACGCTCTTGCAGGAGGGCGCCAGAGTGTCTGCCATCTCCTGCAGGGCCTCCATCTCGCTCCTCGCTTTCTCTTTCCTGGCCTTGAAGGCGGCGTCCCAGCCGAAGGTGGATTTCCCCTCCTGCACGTGCAGGAGGGTGACCGGAGCGCAGAAGGACTCCACGAAGCTGGTCAGCGTGGGCTTGATCCTCTCCGCGTATTCCGAGAAATCATTGGCGATGAGTATTTTCTCCAGCAGCAATCCGCATACGTTCTGGCAGGAGAATCCCCCGCCCTCCTCGTTAACCCTGCATTGCTGGATCATCACCGGCCGGTCAGAGAGCGCCAACACTTTTTCGCTCACGCTTCCGAGCAGCAGCCGGTTGAAGAAACCTTTGCCGTGTGCGCCCATGTAGATGAAATCCACGTCCTCTTCCCGCGCGGTCTCCGCGATGGTGGGCGCGGGGCTTCCGGCTTTGATGACCGTTTTCAGTTTATAACCGTCTCTCCCTATCTGCCCGGCGAGCCGCTCCATCTGCTTGCGCGCTTCCTCTTCCAAAGCCGTGAAAGCTGGGCTGAGGTGCTCTCCGTATTCCGCGTGCATTTTCGCGTCTATGACGTGCAGGAGCACCATCTCGTTCATGCCTACCGCGGCAAGCTCTCCCGCGCACTCCAACATCCTCTCCGTGAAAGGAGAGAAATCCACCGCGAACAATACTTTCTTAAGCATTCTTCCTCCTCTACCTCACTCTTCTAGTGCTTTATCCAGTTTCCCTCAAAGCTCGCGTCACTCTCCGGCATGAAGGCGAAAAAGAGCTTTGCCCATAAAGCCCCTCTCCGCCTCCGCTCCCTGCGATCTGCGGCCCTCGCTTTCATTCCGTGCTTATTCCTATGAATATTGTTTCCTTTACGGTCTTTTTTACTCCTGTTTTTTCGCCAACAGGAAGGGTGGGCGTTTTTCGGCTCGCCATCACGGCGTGACGTGCCCGCAAAGTCCCGGCCTGCCTTGAGAGACGGCCGCTTGTTAGGGATTGAGGGGGTTTATACTCTCGCATGTATGGTGTTTTTTCATGTCGGCCCTCGGGGTGTGATGCCACCCTGCATCCGCGCGCGGATGAGGTGCTGTCCCTCGAAAAGCCCCTGCCGTGTTGCGCCAACACATAAACTTTGCAAGGACTCACCGAATTCTGTTCATGCCAATACCTAACGCTTCGGGCGATGGGGAATGGGGCGTCTTCGCCCCAGATGACCACCAGGGGGAGGAAGAAGGCGACGAAGTTGTTGAGGGCGTGGGCGGTTATGGGCATATCCGGAGTGGTGTAGAAGGGCGATGGCTCAGGAGCCCCAGATGACCACCAGGGGGAGGAAGAAGGCGACGAAGTTGTTGAGGGCGTGGGCGGTTATGGGCATATCCGGAGTGGTGTAGAAGGGCGATGGCTCAGGAGCCCCAGATGACCACCAGGGGGAGGAAGAAGGCGACGAAGTTGTTGAGGGCGTGGGCGGTTATGGGAGACCAGAGGTTGTCGTTGTATTCGTAGAGCAGACAGAAGATAGCGCCCGCCAGGGTCCTGCCCAGGAGACCGTAAAGGCTGAAGTGGACGGCGGAAAAGAGGAACCCGTTGAGAAAAACGGCGCTCCACAGCCCCATGCGGTTGCGCATGGCAGGATACAGGTACCCCCTGAAGAAGATCTCCTCGCAGATGGGCGCGGCCACCACGATGATGACGCCAGCGATGAAGATGTCCGCTCCCGTGAGGCTTTTCACGTTCACGTCAAAGAACCCCTGCAGCCACCTTTCCACGTTCTCCAGTCCCCGCAACATCCCCGCGGAGATAAAGCCGCTCGCCACCGCCAACCAGAATGCGAGGGACCCTCCCACGAGCCCCAGGCCCAGGCTTGCGGGGAGGTTTTTGCCGTTGAACCCCACCTCCCTCAGGGGGCTGCCGTAGCTGTAGGCCACCAGGAAAGCGAAGGCAAGCGTCGAGGAGTAAAGGAGCAAAGAGATCAACAACTGCGCGGCGCCAACGGAGATCTCGTCCCCCTGCCTCATCATGAAGGTCATAAGCCCATTGAGTAGGAAGGGCAAGGGGAGAAAAGCGAGCCCCGGCCACAGCTTCCAGGGCACACCGGTGGTAAGCAAGGCTGCTCCGCGGGCGGAAGCACCCCCTCCTTCCGCCATCCCGGCTGGGCCGGCGCGCCAGCACGCCTCGCACCAGTTCTTCCCCCCCACCACCCTTCTGCACCCCCCGCATATGAGGGCCCCGCACTTCAGGCACCTCGTCACCGCCCTCACGCCGGGGTGATAGGCGCATGTGGCTACGATCCTGGCAGCCACAGGACCGCTCCCGGCGTTGACCTCCGCGGGGATTCCGGCCTGCGCCGCCGCTTCTTTTGGCGCCTGCGGGGTTCGCGCCCTCGCGGCTGGGGCGGGAGCCCCTTCCTGCACAGGAGCGGGATAAGGGGTATGCGGCGTGGGGTCCTGGTTCTCATGGTATGGCCCCGCAGGTGACGGGCCTTGATATGCCTGCGGGGTTCGCGCCCTCGCGGCTGGGTCGGCCGTCTCTACTGGTGGTTGGGTGTTAAGACGGGTTGGCGATGCGTCAGTGGCCTGCAAGGGCACGTCCTGGAGCGTGGCCGGGCGATCAGGCCCAAGCCCTCCTGGCATCGCGCTCGTCCCTGGTTGGCTGGAAAAGGCTTCCTCGCCAAGGTAAGCGGTCCCCGCTGGCTCGTACGCGGTTTTTTCTGCCTCGTAGCCCCCCTGCCGCGCCGCGCACCCGCGGCACCATGGCCGGGCCGCTATTTCCACCAGGCATTCGCGGCAGAGATACCTCCCGCAACCCGCGCAGCGGGCGAGTGCCGGGCTATGCGGGTGCTGCTCGCAATATGGGCGCTGCATATCGGCCCCTTCTCTTTCTCCTCGGGTCGTTCGGGCTAACCGCCCGTAAATAGAGTTATCAGCACCACCGCCAGGTTATATAGAGAGTGCGCCAGCATGGGAGCCACCAGAGACTCCGTTTTCTCGTATAAAAAGGCCAGGACCATGCCCACCAACACCAGGGAAAGCATGAATACAGGCTGCATATGAAGAGCACCGAAGATCACGCCGTTCAGCACTATGGCCCCCCAGACCCCCACCCGCCTGCGTAGAGTGGGGTAGAAAAGCCCCCGGAAGAAGAGCTCCTCGAACACGGGCGCGAGCACCACCGTCACCAGCACCGTCAGCGCCAGATAGCCACCCCCCAGATCCCTTAAGCGTTCGCTCTCCGCGCTTACCGGACCGCGTCCTGCCAGGATATAAAAGACGAGGTAGACGAGGAAAAAGGCCGCGTAGCTCATGACCACCGCCGCCAGCGCGCCCAGCCATCCGAAGGATATGGTGCGGGTGGGGTTTCCCCAGCGCAGGCCCAGCTCCTCTCGGCCCCTTCCATGCCGCCTGGGGATGAGCGTCACGCTCAAAGCGATAAGGGGACAGAGGAAGGCCGCGTAGGCCAGGTGGCTGTAGAAAAGAGGGTTGTCGGTGGAGACCATGAGCACCACGCCCAGCACGCTGTAGATGCCGAAGATCGCCAGCCAGGTCGCCATCACCTCGCCCAGCCCCCAGTCCGCCCTCCACCACCTCCGCTCGCTTTCCCCAGCCGGCTCCGGGACGGCTGCCGGCTTGGGGATGGCGGCGCCGTAAGCCACCCCCCACCCTTCCCCTTGGCCATATGATGGCGCGGGCCCGAAGCCGGGGCCGGCGACAGGGGGTGGGGGACTGGGGGCATAGGAACAGGCGTGGCAGAGATAGCGCCCCGATATCAGCCGGGCACAGCGCGCGCAAGCCGGCCTGGCGCACGAAACGCACAAGGCGGTCGCCGGTTCCTCGGGATGCCATGAGCAGCGGGGCAACTCGGGGAGGAACCCCTCCCCCCCGCCTCCGCGCTCTATGTCTTCCATCTAGTACCCCTGGATAAGCTCCGCTATCTGCACGGCGTTGAGCGCCGCGCCCTTGCGCAGGTTATCGGCCACGATCCACATGTTCAGCGCGCGGGGGCAGGAGGTGTCGGCCCTTATCCTGCCCACGTAGCATGCGTCCTTGCCGGCTGCCTCCAGCGCCAATGGGTAGAGGTTTCTCGCAGGGTCGTCCACTACCTCCACCCCCGGCGCCCGGGCAAGGATGCTCCTTGCCTCATCTGGCGCGATCTCCTCCTCGAACTCCGCGTTCACGGACTCGGAGTGGCCGATGAACACGGGCACCCGCACCGCGGTTGCCGAAACCGGCAGGTCGGGGAGCCCCATGATCTTCCTGGTCTCTTCGACCATCTTCATCTCTTCCTTGCTGTGGCCCCCCTCCAGGAAAACGTCTATATGCGGCAGGCAGTTAAAGGCTATGGGGTGAGGGTAGACCCGCGGAGTGGGCTGCTTCTCTTCCAGAACCTGCCTGCTCTGCTCCCTGAGCTCGTCCACCGCGTCCTTGCCGGTCCCGGAGACTGACTGATAGGTGGAAACCACGACCCTGCGCAGGGGCGAGCGGTCGTGGAGGGGTTTCAGAACCACCACCATCTGGATGGTGGAGCAGTTGGGGTTGGCGATGATGCCCTGGTGCCGGCGGGCTTCCTCGGGGTTGACTTCCGGCACCACCAGCGGCACATCCTCCCGCATGCGGAAGGCGCTGCTGTTGTCCACCACCACCGCTCCCGCCTCGACCGCCAGGGGCGCGAAGCGCCTGGAAACCTCCGCTCCCGCAGAGAAAAGGGCGAGATCGATGCCCTTGAAGGAATCCTCCCCCAGCACCTGGACCTCCACTTCCTCGCCGCGGAACGGCAGTCGCCGGCCCCGCGAGCGTTCGGAAGCGAGCAGCCGCAGCTCGCAAACGGGGAAGTCCCGCTCCTCGAGGATCTCGCGCATCGCCTGGCCCACCATGCCGGTGGCACCCACTACCGCGACTCTAAGCTCTCTTTTCATCTCTCCCGTCGCTTTCCGCCCGAACTTGCCGACGGTCGTTTTCGCGCGCCGCCTCGCCGACCGCCGTTCCCTTCAACCATGAATTTACATCGGCTCCATGCATCCTGCCCTTCACCCTCACCGCGTGCACCCTAAAAGCCGTTCCCGGAGGATCAGCATCTCTGGCGTCGGCGGCGAGGAAGTCCGTCTTCCCGATGCCCTTCGCCATCAAGGCCGGCCGGGGTCGACGCCATCGCCGAAAGCCGCCTTCTATGGGCGACGATCCCGCTTGCGCTTCCCGAGCCAGGGCGGTTCCCCGCGTGCGCGCTCGCGCCTTCATCCCGCGCTTCCCGCCATATGGGCCAGTGGCCACCGGGGTGAACCCGCCATGAAGCCGTTGCTGGGTTAAGCCCGCATCACCACGCCCTTGTCGAGGCCGAACTTGGCGTGGATGGCCCTTACCGCCTTGAGGGCGTCCTCGGCTCTTATCACGCAGCTTATCTTGATGGTCGAGGTGCTGATCATCTCGATGTTGATGTTGTTTTCCGCCAGGGCGCTGAACATGTCCGCGGCTACCCCGGGGTGGGTGCGCATGCCCGCGCCCACCAGGCTCACCTTGGCGATACCTTCGTCCACCACCGTTCCCGCCGCGCCGAGCTCCTTCGCCACCCTCTCGCTTATCTCCGCCGCCTTGGCCAGGTCCTGCAGCCCGACGGTAAAGGAGATGTCCGTCCTCTGATCGGCGCTGACGTTCTGGATGATCATGTCCACGTTTATGTTCTCCGCCGCAAGCGCCTGGAACAATCTGGCAGCAACACCCGGGCGATCAGGGACGTTGAAGACGGTGACCTTCGCCTCCTCGGTCTCATGGGTGACCCCGCTGATGATCGCCTTCTCCATGCGCGTGTCCTCATCGGAGATCCACGTCCCCTCATCACGCGAAAAGCTCGACCTCACATGAATCACCACCCCGTAATTCCTCGCGAACTCCACGCTGCGCAGCTGCAGCACCTTGGCGCCGGTGGCGGCCATCTCCAGCATCTCCTCGTAGGAGAGGTGAGGGAGCTTGCGCGCCTCCGGCACCAGCCTGGGGTCCGCGGTATAGACCCCATCCACATCGGTGTATATCTCGCATACCTCCGCCCCAAGAGCCGCGGCCAGCGCCACCGCTGTGGTATCCGAGCCACCCCTCCCCAGGGTGGTTATCTGGTCATCCAGGGTCACGCCCTGGAAGCCGGCGACGATGACGATGTTGCCTTTCTCCAGTTCGTCCAGGATGCGCCCCACTTTCACGTCCAGTATCTTGGCCTTGGTATGCGCCCCGTCCGTCACTATGCCCACCTGGGCTCCGGTGAAGGAAATGGCCTCGTACCCCAGCTCGTGAATGGCCATGGAGAGCAGGGCAACGGAGATCTGCTCCCCGGTGGCGAGCAGCATGTCCATTTCCCGCTCCCGCGGCGAAGAGGTGATCTCGTGGGCGAGCTTCACCAGGCGGTCGGTGGTATCGCCAAGGGCGGAGATCACCACCACCACGTGGTCCCCTCGGCTCCTCGACTCGCATACGCGCCTCGCCACGTTGCGGATGCGCTCTGTATCCGCCACCGAGGTGCCGCCGTATTTCTGTACCGTGATCTTCAAGCTTCCGCCGCCTTCTCCTCCCGCACGGCTCGCCGCGCGCACAACGCGACCGGATGCTTTTCCGTTTGTCTTTCAGCGTCTTTTCCGGGCTCTTACTCTAGAAGTGTGGTCGATGATGGCGACCGGCGTCAAGGCCGGCGGCTCGCTTTCCTCGCCTGTTTCCCACCTCGCGGAATCCACTACACTCGGGAATCCATCCAAGCGCTGGGTGGCAATCAGCCGCGTTCCCACCGCCTCCTGCTCCCTCCGCGCCTGATAACAGGGGCAACACCGGGGGCAGATATTCTTTTCCAAAACCTGATTGCGCGCGAACTCCCGCTCGAGGGTCCTCGCCAGCTAGCCCTTTTTCTGTCAGTGATTTTTTTCTA
>JACVJG010000091.1 GCA_015711875.1 Candidatus Solincola jinzensis
CATTGCCGTCATCCCCCGCAAGACGCACGTAGAGCCCCGCGTTCTTGCCCTCTCCCTGGTTTACGGTCCCCGAGACGCAGGCCACGCAGGGAGTGCCCATGGCCGCGAAGACGTCGCATCCCTGATGCAGGTGGCCGCGCCGGGGGGCGTGCCAGTCGTTGCTGAAGGAATGAGGGCCGTTCACCGGGAAGATGAAGTTGCCGATGGGTGTCATCCTGGGGGTTCCGCCCCCGCCCGACTGCGCCAGCAGCTCCAATATCTCCTTGTTCACCGCCTCGAGGTATTTCTGCTGCTCCTGCAGGGAGGCCTCCATGGCCTGCCGCTTGGCGTTCACCGCGGCGACCAACTGCATCTGTCTCGCCTCCTGCTCCTCCAGGGATCTCTGCCGCTGGCCGATCTCGTCTCGCAGCCGCTTCATCTCCTGGAAGATCTCGGTGTCGCGGTTTCCGATATAGGAGAAGAAGTCATAGCGGGATAGCAGGTCGTCGAGGCTGGTGGCCTCTATAAGCACCTCCAGTGAGGTGATCTCTCCCGACTTGTAGATGGAGCGCAGGCGCTCGTTGAGTATGGTGCGGGCGCGTTTGTAATCCGCCTGGGCCTTTTCCAGCGCCAGGCGGTTCTCCTCCACCTGGGAGCGTATGAGTTCGTATTCGTTGACCGCCAGGGTGTAATCCTGGGCCAGCTTCTGGGATTCCGCCTTCATGCTCTCGATCTGCCGGCGGACTCGCTCCGCCTCCGCCTGTTTCTCCTCCAGGGTGGCAGCTCCGGCTCGAAAGGGGATGGTGCCAAGAAAAAGCAGGCACAGGACCAGGGCCGCCGTTATCCGCGATTTCATCATCGGTCTCGGCAACACAGCCTCCCGTCTTCATGCGGGCGGGGACACATCATCCCCACCTCCCCACGGGGATAATATAGCATACACCCGGCCCGGCGTTGATGCGCGGCGCCATGTGGGAAGGTCTTATCGGCGTCCCCCCGCGGTTTCTGTTGCTATAGTTATTACATCATTTTATTGTTGATAATGTCAAATTAAGTAAATTATCGATATGATCCGGAGGCCTCGGCGTCTGCTACAATCGATGGCGTGGCCTGCTGGGGCGGGAAAGCCCGCGGCTGCTTGAACCGGAAGACCATGGAGGGGGCGTGGCGGCGATATCCCTGGTGAGGGTGGAAAAAGAATATGACGGCCTTCTCGCCTTGGCGGGGGTGAGCCTGGACATCGAGGCGGGGGAGACCTTCGGGCTTATCGGCCCCAACGGGGCGGGTAAGACCACCCTTATCCGCATCCTGTCCGGTCAGACCACGCCCACGCGCGGTGAGATATTCTTCCAGGGCGAAAGAGTGGACGCCAGGCAGCGCGGATATCGCTCTCGCATCGGCCTGGTCCCCCAGGAACCCGCCGTCTATGGGCGGCTGACGGCGCGCGAGAACCTCGCCCTCATGGCCAGCCTCTACGGGATGGGCAGGGCGGCGTCCGCGGCCAAGGTGGAGGAGCTGCTGGCATGGTCGGGCCTGGAGGAACACGCCGAGAGGCAGGCGCGCTTTTTCTCGCGCGGCATGCTGCAACGCTTGAGCCTGGCCATGGGCTTGATCCATGCGCCGGAGATCGTTTTCATGGACGAGCCTACTTCCGGGCTCGACCCGGAGGCGCGAAGCGCCCTCTGGGAGCTCATCGCTCGCCTGTCCGAGGAGGGGAAAACGGTACTGGTCACCACCCATAACATGGAGGAGGCCGACCACATCTGCTCGCGCATCGCCATTCTGGTGAAGGGTCGCGTGAGGGAGGTGGGGAGGCCGCGCGAGATAAAGGGCCTGCTGGGAACCGACAGGCTGGAGCTGCGCCTGGAAGAAGGCGGCGAGGCGCTTCTGCGCGAGGTCTGCGAGCGCATGGGGCTTTACTGCGGGAAGGAGGGGGATCTCTTCGTGGTGACCGGCGAGGACGTCCCCGGCAAGCTGCCCCGTATCGCCTCGGGCCTGTCCGGCTCGCTGCGCGACCTGCGCTACCGCGAAGTCACCCTTGAGGACGCTTTTCTGCGCTTCATGCGGGAGGTGGGGGAATGAGGGGATGGAGGGCTTTGTTCGTGAAAGACGGCAAGCTCATCCTGCGCAATCGCCTGCTTCTGGTGGTGCTGGTGATCTACCCCTTCCTGATCATGGGGATCATAGGGGCGGCTTTCTATGACGCGGGCCGCCCCGTTCCACTTGCATTGGTCAATCTGGACCGCGCGGATGCGGGGGAGGCGGCTTGGTTGGGGGCCACCACGGACTCCGCCGCGGCATTGGAAAGGCGTTTTCGCCGCAGGGCGGTGAGGGTGGAGGAATTCGGGAGTCGCGGGGAAGCCGAGGAGGCGCTGGCTTCCGGACGGGTGAGCATGTTGTTCGTCGTGTGCGAAGGTGGCGAGCCGTCTTCCTGGCTGGGCGCGGACCTAGTGAGCGACTTGCTGGAACAGACCCTGGAAGACCTGCGTGCCAGCGCTACGACGCGTGATTATTCCTCCCTCGAGGAGGCCTTGGGGAGGCGTGGGGAAGAGGAGAACGACCTCCTGGTGGCCCTGCGCGAGGAGGATTATCCCCACATAGGCGAGAGCATCTGGCTTGACCGCGAAAGCTACGACGCCGCCGCCCTCATAACCAGGTTCTCCTCCGGGGTGGCGGAGTTGACGTCATATCGCGGCGAGGGGGAAGCTCGCGAGGCCCTGGCAAGGGGGAGGGTCGACGCGGTCATCGTGCTGCCGCGGGCTTTCGTCTACCGCCTGAAAACCCTCAACGAGACGGCGAGGGTGCCGGTGGTGATCGACCAGTCCAATCTGGTCAAGGCGGAGTTCGCGGAGACCAGCATCAGGGGATTCCTCTCGCGCGTCAAGGACGGCGTGGCGGAAGAGAAGATGCGGGCGGTGGTGGCCGGCCTTTACGTGCTGGTGACGGGCGGGGATTTTTTCGGCACCGAGGTGGTGGGGCTGGAGCAGATAAGGAAGAACCTGGAAACCATAAAAAGCGCCCTCGCCGAGCGGCCGGAGCTCGCAGAGCTGGTGGAGGGAGGCATCGACCTGGCGACCACGGTCATCGAGGACGTGGAAGAGGCGGCCGATTACCTCAAGGGCACCGCCCTCCCCATCGAGCTGGACATATCCTCGACGGCGGGAAGGCCGCTTTCCGCCCGCGACGCCGCCGTGCCCGCCCTTATTGCTCTCTCCATACTCTGGACGGGGGTGTTGAGCGGGGCCATCCTCATGGTGGTCGAGGACGAGGAGGGTATGCGCGCGAGGATTGCCCTCACGGAAACCGGTTCCCTCGCCCTGGTGGGGTCGAAGCTTCTCCTCGCCACGGTGGTGGTTTTCGCGCAGTCCGCGGTGATGTTGGTGCTGGCGGTCGCCGTTTTCGGGGTATTCGCCTCCAGCGCTCTCCTCGCCCTGCTGGTCATCGCCGCGGCTTCCTTCTCTTGCATCGGCATCGGCCTGGTCATCGCCGCTTTCGCGCGTCAGGTGGCTGGGGCGGTGATCATGAGCGTTCTGGTCAGCTTCCCGCTTATCTTCGTAACCGGGGCGGTGTACCCGCTCTCTCAGATGCCGTCCTTCATGCAGTGGACAGCGCGCGCGTTGCCCCTTACCTATGCCATCGACGCCCTCTCCGGCGTGATGCTCAGGGGAGAGGGGTTGCCGGACGTGGCGGGGAGGATAGCGATCCTGGCGGCCTTCGGGGTGGCCCTTCTGGCGGCGGGCTCCCTCCTGGCGCGCCGGCGGGAAAGGGATTGAGGAGGACAGGGGGGAGCGGCCGTGGCCTTCGCCGGTCCCTTTTGTAAAGGCGCTTCCCGCGCGCTTCGTCGGGAGGCGGTCGTGAGCGCGCCTCGGCGCGGCGATGGCTGCGGCCGCCGCCGCTGTGCTTGAGGCGTTGATGTGGGCAAGGCTCCCTGCGCGAGAGAGCTCGTAAATGCGGGGCTTGAAGGGGTTCCGGCGTTCCCGGCCGTCCTTTCCGTGGTAGGTCCTTGTGCTAAAATTACCCTGAGTTCAGGCGGTGGAAAGAGGGGAGAGCAATGGAGTATTTCAATCAAGTAGAGATCATGGAGCGCGGCGAGCTGGAGGAGCTGAAGCTGCGGAGGCTGCGGGAGACGGTGGAGCGCCTGTACCGCCAGGTGCCGTTCTACAGGCGGAAGCTGGACGAGGTCGGCTTTCAACCCGGGGACCTGAAAAGCCTTGATGACTTGGAAAAACTTCCCTTTACCACCAAGGATGACCTGCGTGACAACTATCCCTTCGGGCTCTTCGCGGTGCCCATGCGCGACATCGTGAGGATACACGCCTCCAGCGGGACCACAGGCAAGCCCACGGTGGTGGGATATACCGCTTCCGATATCAGGGTATGGGCGGACCTAGTGGCGCGCACCATCGTCGCCGCGGGCGGCACCCCGGACGACATCGTGCATGTGGCCTACGGATACGGGCTTTTCACCGGGGGGCTGGGCCTGCACTACGGTGCGGAGATGCTGGGCGCCACCGCCTTGCCCATGTCCGGGGGCAACACCAAAAGACAGGTCCGCCTGATGGTAGATTTCGGCAGCACCATCCTCTGTTGCACCCCCTCCTACGCCCTCAACATCGCCGAGGTGATGCGAGAGATGGGCGTGCCCAGAGAGCAGGTGAGGCTGAGATCCGGGATCCTGGGCGCGGAGCCGTGGTCGGACGAGATGCGCCGCCAGATAGAGGAGGAGCTCTCCATATCCGCCCATGACATCTACGGGCTCTCCGAGGTGGTGGGGCCGGGTGTCTCCATAGAATGCGGCGAGAAGAAGGGGCTGCACGTCTTCGAGGACTGCTTCATCCCCGAGATCATCGATCCCGGGAGCGGCAAGGTACTGCCGCCGGGCGAGAAAGGGGAGCTGGTTTTCACCAACATCAACAAGGAGGGGCTGGCGCTGCTGCGCTACCGCACCCGCGATATCTCGCGCCTCATGGTCGAGGAGTGTCCCTGCGGGCGCACCCACGTGCGCATGGAGAGGGTGACGGGGCGCACCGACGACATGCTCATCATCCGCGGCGTCAACGTCTTCCCCTCGCAGGTGGAGATGGTGCTCATGCAGATACCGGGGTTGAGCCCCCATTACCAGCTGGTGGTGGACCGCGTGGACAACCTCGACGTGCTGGAGGTGCAGGTGGAGGTGTCGCCGCAGATCTTCTCCGACGAGATCAAGCGCCTGGAGGAGCTGGAGAGGAGGATCCGGGAAGAGGTGCAGAGCTACCTCGGGGTGGGGGTGAAGGTGCGGCTCATGGAGCCGCGCTCCATCCAGCGATCCGAGGGCAAGGCGGTGAGGGTCATCGACAGGCGGAAGATTTAGGAGGTGGCGGAGTTGAAGGTAAGGCAGGTCTCCATATTCCTCGAGAACAAGTCCGGCCGCCTCTACGAGGTGTGCAGGTGCCTGGCGGACGCGGGGGTGAACATCAGGGCGCTCTCCATAGCGGAGACGGCGGACTACGGCGTGCTGCGGCTCATCGTCAACGACCCCGACGCCGCCATGAAGGCGGTGAGCGAGAAGGGGTTCACGGTGAGCGAAACGGAGGTCATCGCCGTGGAGGTGCCGGATGAGCCGGGAGGGCTGGCCGGAGTGCTGGCGCCCCTTTACGACGCCAACGTGAACATAGAGTATATCTATTGCTTCGTTGAGAAAAGCGGCAGCAGCGCCATCGTGGTCTTCCGCGTGGAGCAGCTGGACGCCGCCATCAGGGCACTGCAGGGCGGAGGCTACAAGGTGATGCGCGAGGAGGACGTATACCGTATCTGAGAAGCGCGAAAGGGGGAGGAATTGCCGGTCTATACCTCAACCCTCGAGCTGTCCACGCGGGGGGATTGCGAGATCGTGGATATCACCGAGCGCGTGCAGGAGGAGGTCTCACGCACCCCGCTTTCCAACGGGCTGGTGACGGTTTTCGTCCCCGGCTCCACCGGTGGGGTCATAACCCTGGAATATGAGCCCGGACTGGTGAGCGACCTAAAGGAGGCCTTCGAGCGTCTGGTGCCTCGCGACCTCCCCTATCGCCACGACCGGGCGTGGCGCGACGGGAACGGCCACTCCCATGTGCGCGCCACCCTCGCGGGACCATCGCTGTCAGTGCCCCTGCGCGAGGGCAGGCTGGCTCTGGGCACCTGGCAGCAGATCGCCTTCGTGGATTTCGACAACCGCTCCAGGCGCAGGGTGCTCATAGTGCAGGTGATGGGAGACTGAGGGGGAGAAAAAAGATAGCTCGACGGAGAAAGCGGAGGGGGAGCGCGGGACGCAGCCGTCCGGTGGGGAGCGGAAGGCAGTCCCAGATGTATTTCTGGGCCTTGACCTTCCCCTTTTATGCAGCAATGGTTCTTCTCTATCGCTTTTTCCTGCACGGGTTCGTGGAGGATATCATCCACCGGCAGCTTTTAGGCCTTTCCCGCTCCTTCGGCCTGGCCCTCTCCCTCGCCGCTTACCTGTTGACACTATGCATCCCCCCTTTTTTGCTGGGACGGCGAAATCCCTACCATCCCGTTTGGAGTGGCCTGGAATGCCTGACGGTGTACGCGGCGACGGCGGCGGTGGTGGGCTGGCTGTGCGCGCTTTTCGCCTCCGACGGTTGGAGAGCCCTGGGAGCGCTGGTGGCGGGCGGGGAGGCATGGGCTGCGGTGGGATCATTGCTGGTGGTCTCGGGGGCCTTCCTGGGAGCGGCCGCCGCCGGAAGCAGGAGCACTGGGACTCGCGGTCAAGGGGCTAGGAGGGCAACGAGACGCGGTAGCCATGCCGGAGATTAGGAATGGCGACGAGGGAGGAGCAGGCGCAGACGCTCATCCCATGCCCCCGCGGTCGATGCCGTCTATGATCGCGATCACGAAGTCCAAGGCCAACCTCAGGGAGCGCGGGTCCACGTTGTCGTAGTCGTCCTTGCCCCATCTCCAGTAGCGGGGAAAGCGGGATTCCTCCCATGAGCGCACGGTTACGGCTCGACGGCCGCGGGAAAGGAGCTGAAAGCCTTCCCCCAGATACAGACCGTTGTTCCTGAAGCCCGTGCCGTGGTGGACATGGGTTTCACAAACGCGTTTGATCAGCGCCGTGAGACGGCGATTGGCCCGGAACCTCAAGAACCGCCCCTCGCGCTTGAAGCACAGGGGAAAACCCCTCCCGACCCCCTCAACCACGATGAAATACGCGCCCTTGAGTTCGCGCCGGTGCTTTCTGGCCAGGCGGCGGGCGCCTAACCCTCCTGCGTCGGAGGCGCCGGTGGCGGCTACCCAGAGCTCGACATGGTGAGGCTTGCGACGTGCGTAGACGCGCGAGGCCTCGATGACCACCGCTAGCCCGGAGGCGTTGTCATTGCCGCCGGGGGTGGCGCGCCCTCCCACTCCCTTGTAGAAGAGAGAAAGGCCGGCGAAGAGGGGAGGCACGGCCAGCGCCAGCCCGAGGTGCCAGAAGAAATCGAGGATGTTGCGGTCCATGCTGAGAAGGAAGCCTCCGTAGGCCACGGTGAGGAGCATGAAAACGGCGGCATGGCAGATGAACACCAGGGCGAGGGAAGCGCGGTACAATCCCAGCAAGGCGGGGCGGTAGTAGAAGGCGGAGCGAGGGGAATCGAGGTGGGCGAGCAGGACCACCTTATGGCGCGTCTCGCGCAGGGGCTCGATGCGGGCGATGAGGTTTTGGGAGTTGCGGCGCGGCAGTAGTAGGGAGAGGGGGCTGCGCCCGAACTCCTCGCAGAGGAATAAGAGGAACCCCAGGCACACCAGCAAGTAGGACAGGTGGCTTGCGGCAGGGAAGAGGGCTACTCCCGACGCGGTCATCAAATGGGGCGCCATCTTGCTCCAGGCGCTGGTCTCCGGGGCGCGGAAATCCATGCCCTGCACGGACAGCCCTATCGATTCCAGCTCCCTCTGCACGAAACGCGCGGCTTTCCTCTCTCCCTTGCTCCCCGGCGGGCGTGGCCCGATCTCCTGGGTAAGGTGCCTGATGATGCGGGAGAGGCCTCCCTTTCCGGGTCCGGAAAGCCCCTCTTTTCTCGCGCTTATGGTGTGGAAGAGTACGGGTTCTTTGCTTTCCAAATCATCTCCGCTTTCGCGTTTCCCGGGACCTCTTGAAACCCAGGGGGCCTGGCGCCTATCCCACCAGGTTGTCCTGGTAGCAGGTCGAGAACATCATACAATATTTCAACGCCTGTAAGCCCGCTACCTGCATGGGCAGGGGAACGGCGGCAGAGCGTTCCGGAGGAGGCGCGAAGGAGCCCTCGGGAGGGTGGGCGAGCGCCCTTGCGGGTGGTGGAAGGGGTCGGATAGAATCCAGTTATGAGACAACGGGCCGCCGGGGCGCAGGAGACGGACCCCGCCGCCCGTGTTTTTTAAGGCCGATCGGCGTGAGGGGTGATCGCCGCGATGGACGAGGAAAGGGCCCACCTTGGCAGTGGAGGCGAGGAGGGGCTGGACGAGGTGGAGAGGGCGGTGCGCAGATTGCGCGATGAGCCTGAGGAAGAAGCCGCCCTGGATATCCTGGAGCAGGCGGTAAAGGGCCTGGAGGAGGCCGGGGACAGGCTGGAGGAGGAGGGTTGAGCGCTACGCCGCTTCTCGATTCCATATCCGGTCCCG
>JACVJG010000092.1 GCA_015711875.1 Candidatus Solincola jinzensis
GGCCAGGTCTTTATCGACGCTGGTTTGCCCTGCGATCGGCGGCCGGCAAAGCGGGCCGCACGCGCTGGAGCTCCAGCGCGACGTTGAGGTTTACATCCCAGGGCTTGTCTGTAAAATGATTGCTGAACGTCCGCCGGCTGGAGGGGTTCAGTCCAAAGGAGCAACCTATGGCCAGCAAACGTGTCGTGGTTATCGGTTCGGGACCGGGCGGGGCCGCGGTGGCGGCGCTTCAGGCGCATGCAGGACATCGCGTCACCCTGCTGGAGCGGAATCGCTTCCTCGGAGGCAAATGTTCCTCCCTCGCCCGCCGCGGATGCATCGTGGACACGGGCGTGCACATGTTCGGGCGCGGGCCCTTCGGCCCCTTCGGGGAGATCAGCCGCATCCTGGGATACGGCCCGCAATGGGTGGCCTGCAATCCCTCCTTTACCTTGAGCCTTTCGGGGCGCGGGAAGCTGGAAATGGCCTCGTCCATCTTCCATCCCCTGTCGGCTCTCAACTTCGCCAAGGGAAGCTTGAAAGGCTGGCAGAGGATGGGCTGGCTCTCCACCCTTATCCGCTCCGCCCGCCATCTGGGGGCGGGGGGGATGGCGCGGCTCGCAAAGGGGTTCCATGACCCGCGCTGCCCCCTTTACGACGAGCTGCAGGGCATGACGGCAGCGGAGTTCTTTTCCTCCCTCTCCGTCTCTCCGGACTTCCTGCGCACTTTTCACGCTCAGGCTATGTTGACCATGGTCCTTCCCTGGCACCGCGCCTCCATGGGGGAGTTCGCCTACATCCTCGCCAGCACCATGCGCGCGGCGAATCTCTGCTACCCGCGCGGCGGGGCGGGGGCCATACCGGCCGCCTACCTGTCCCATCTTTCGCGCTCGGGCGGCAAGGTAAGGGTGGGTTGCGCGGTGCGGGAGATCGTCGTGGAGGGCGGCCGCGCCCGCGGCGTGGTCACCGAGGAGGGCGAGCATGTCCCCGCCGATCTGGTGATCTCCAACGCCGGCCTGGTCAACACGGTGGAGCTGGCGGGCAGGAAGAACTTTCCTCGCGAATATCTGGCTCTGGCGGACGGCGCGTCCGATTCGGAGGCCTTCATAGCGGTGAAATTCTTCCTCGACGGAAGGATCCGCTCCATGCGCACGCCCTGCCTTCTGCACATGCCGGACCTGGATCCCTTGCACATGTTCGATTACCTCGAGAACGGCAAAGCTCCGACGGACCTTTTTCTCTTCGTCACCGCGCCCTCCCTGTGGGACGCGTCCCTCGCCCCCACGGGCAAGGACATGCTGCTGGTGGGGGCGCCCGCCCCTTCAAAGCTGGAGGGGCAGGGGTCTTGTGGCGCCGTCCTCGACCTGGCGCAGGAGATAGCGCGCACTCTGTTTCCGGAGATCGACGCCTGCACGGCAGAGGTGGAGCGCGTGACCACCCCCGCCATCGCCGCCCTGAGCGGACGCCGGGGCGGCGACTGCATCGGGCTGGCGCAGGAGGTGGGACAGGACGGCTCCCTCCGACCCTCCCAGATCACCCCCATCCAGGGCCTCTTCCTGGTGGGGTCGGACGCGGGCGGGCGCGGCATAGGCACGGAGATGGCGGCGGACAGCGCCCTGCGCCTTTATCATCTGCTCAAAGAGGCATAAGGGCACGGCGGAAACGCGTGACGCCCGCGCGCGGCGGAGCGTCAGCGGTGCCCTTTCGGAAAGCCCGTGGGTGATTGACACCCGGCGTCAGCCACGAGGCCGTTCCCGCCGCGAAAACCGCTTCATGGCGGGAATCGCCGCTCTCCCCGAGCCGTGCGCGAGGTCCCGGCGCCCGCGGGGCGCTTCGCGCCCCTTACCCGCTCTCTTCCCCTGGTTTATAATCATGAAGGGGAAATCGGTAAGTTCCGTCGGCTCGCCGATGTAGGTACGGGCTCACCTACCGGAGGAGGTAAAAATGTTCTGTCCTAGCTGTGGCCAGGAAAACGCGGACAGCGCGGCTTTCTGCCGCTTCTGCGGGCAGGCGCTGGCGGGAGCGGCGCCTCAGGCACAGGCGACCCCGCAAGCCACCCCGCAGCCACAGGCGGCGCCCGCGGTGGCGCCCCCCACGGCACCGGCGGCCGCGCCTGCCGGGGCGGGGGTTCCCTTCTCCGAGGAGCTGGCCCCCATTACCCTGGCGCAACTGGTAAAAGATTCCATGGAGGTCGAGAGCCCCAATGCCTTCAATCTCCAGAGCAAGAAGCTGCTGCGCGTGAATATGGCCGCCTCCGGAGGGCAGGTGCTCGCCAAAGCCGGCTCCATGATCGCCTACCAGGGCCAGATAACCTTTACCCGCCAGGGGAGCGGCGGCGCCGCCAAGTGGATCAAGAAGGCCATCTCCGGCGAATCCTTCACCCTCATGCTCTGCCAGGGCACGGGTGACCTCTTCCTCGCCGACGCCGCCAACGACATCGTGCTCCTATACCTCAACAACGAGAGCATCACCGTGGAGGCGCTGAACCTGCTGGCCTTCAGCCCCAGCATCTCCTGGGACATCGTGATGATCAAGAGCGCCGCCGGGATGCTGGGCGGCGGCCTGTGGACGGTGGAGCTCAACGGCACCGGCTATCTGGCCCTCATCTCCAAGGGGGAGCCCATGACCCTCAAGGTGACGCCGGAACAACCGACCTATACCGACCCCAACGCCACCATCGCCTGGTCGGCGGGGCTCAATCCCACTATACACGTGGACGCCAACCTCACCAGCCTCAAGGGCATCTTCGGCTCCACCCACGGCGAGCTCTTCCAGCTCGCCTTCCAGGGAAACGGCTTCGTGGTGGTCCAGCCCAGCGAGGAGGCGCCCAAGACCTCTCTGCAGGACCCCAAGAGCAGCGGGAGCGGCCCGGCGGGAGGCATCCTGGGAGGGGTGCTTGGGCGTTAGGCTCCGCTGTCCCTGGGGGTTAACACCCTTTTTCAAAGGGGGAATACCCCCTTGTCGCGTTTCATGCGTGAACATAGAATCATAAAAAGTACGGATGGCTGTCTCGGCAAGGCGGTATCGCCGCACCTCGAGCGAACTTTCAGGTCTTGAGGAACGCGCCAGCTCAAACCCCGTGGCCTTACGGAAAGGCAGGGGGAACGCCAGGGGAGGGAAGGATGAAGAGCATCGGCTGCGATGTCGGCAGCCTCTTCACCAAGGTGGTGTTGATGGAAGGCGAGCGCCTGCTCGCGGCCAGAACCGTCGCCACCACCGGCAACATCGCAGGCGAGCTTGACGGGCTTATCGAGGCGACCTGTGAAGAAGCGGGGTTGGAACGCGACTCCCTGGACGGCATCGTGGCCACCGGCAGCGGCGCCGAGATGGTGCCGGACGCCACCTTCCTCGAGGACGAGATCGCCTGCATCGCCTGGGCAGCGCGATGTTTTCTCCCCGAGGTGGACCTGGTGGTGGACATCGGAGGCCAGAGCATAACCTCCCTGCTGCTTGACGAGGAAGGCAACATCCTCGACTTCATGCGCAACGACAAGTGCGCATCAGGCACCGGGCGCTTCCTGGAGGTGATGAGCAACGCCGTGGGTGTCCCATTGGAACGCATCGACGAGGAGGCCTCACGGGCAGGAAAGCAGGTTACCATAAGTTCCCAGTGCGGGGTCTTCGTCGAGAGCGAGGTCATCACCCACGTCAACAACGGGGAGTCACCGCAGGACATCGTGGCCGGGCTCTGCGACGCGGTGGCGCGCATAGTGGCCTCCCAGGCCAGGCGCTTCGGCATGGGTAAAAGCTACACCTTCACGGGGGGCGTGGCCAGGCTGAGCACGGTGGTGGAGCTCTCGCGCCGACGCCTGGAGGGCGAGTATGTGCCCTTCCCCCTTGACCCGCAGCTTGCGGCGGCGGTGGGCGCCGCTCTATCCTCGGAGGAGGGTTGAGTTGGGCCTTTTCGACCGCCCTCTGGAGGGTATACGCGCCTTTATCGCTGACAAGCTCGCGGCGGGAGAGGCGAGGGTATTGCCTTTCGCCCAGGTGATCCCGCGAGCGGAATCCACGCAGATCATCCTCAGCGAGGACACCGGCATGGAGTTGGGAAATCCCGGCACCGCCTCGCGCTCCCTCCTGCTGTGGGACCCGGACGGCGGGGTGATTGACGGCCGCATCATCCTGGTGGGACCCGATTTCGGGGAGGCCTCCTCCGCCAGCCTCCCCTATGCACAGGTGGTGATGGCGGGAGGCGAGTTCAGCGACGAGTATGACTGCTACCGCGAACTGCGGGACGCCACCTATAACCTGAGGCTGCGCGGCTTCATGACCAGGGTGTTCCCAGGCAGGCAGTCGATCTGGTGTCGCATAGGCAAAGAGGCGCTGGCCGCGGGTTTCAGCGCCCAGATCCTCGGCAGCGCCCTCGTGCAGGCGGTGAAAAAGCTGCCCTTCGTGAACGCCGCCGAGGTGCTCATGGTCACCTCTTCGCGCGAGGATATCGAGAGGCTGGCGGGCCCCGCGGACATGGTCATGGACATCGTCGAGGCCCTGATCAAGATGTACGAGGAGATGAACTTCGACTGCGAGGAATGCGAGTATCTGGAGGTGTGCGACAGCGTGGTGGAGCTGAGACAGATACGCGACCGCCTGCAGAAAGAGAAGGGGAAGGACTGACAGCCTCTCCCTCCGAGCCCGCTCTTCGCTGTCGTCGTCCTGGTACGCGGCCCGCGCGGGAGCCCGGAATTTCATGATGCGAGAACCAGCTGGCTAAAATGGAAAGACCGGCAGCGAAGGCATGGGGCTGGACGTGAAGCTGCTACCGCTTATCAGCGGGAGTCAAGGACGGGAAGAGGGAGGGCCGGCTTTGCTTTCATGGGGCATCGACGACGGGGCGTAGGTCCTGAACCCCTGAGGCGGCAACGATAACCGAAACGCTTTAGCCCACAGGCCATGGGGTTAGGAGGAAAGGAAACAAGTGGAAGGTCATCATCAGGAAAAAGTAAAGGGGCCCCAGAACACGGTGCTCGCGGTCTGCGGCAAGGGAGGAGTGGGGAAGACGACCGTCTCCGCCCTCCTCGCCCGCCTTTTTTCCCGCCGCGAGGAGGCGCGGGTTCTCCTGGTGGACGCCGACCCCGCGGTGGGGCTGGGCATGGCCTTGAGCATCTTCCCGCAGCGCACCGTGAACGACATCCGCGAGGAGATCATCTCCACCGTGCGGGAGCACGCCACCGACAGCCTGGATCTCGCGGCGTCGGTGGACTACAAGCTCATGGAGGCCGTGAGCCAGAACGGGGGGATGGGCTTCCTGTCCGTGGGGCGTCCCGAGGACGAGGGCTGCTACTGCCAGCTCAACACCCTGCTGCGCGAGGCCATCGAGACCCTCTCATACCATTTCCCGCTCACCATCATCGACGCCGAGGCCGGTGTCGAGCAGGTCAATCGCCGGGTGATGCGATCCGTGAGCCACCTCCTGCTGGTTTGCGACCTCACGCCAAAGAGCCTGAACGTGGCAGAGACCATACGCCGGGTCGCGGAGGAGGCGGTGAACTACCGCCGCCTGGGACTGCTGGTGAACCGCGCGCGGGGAGAGGAGGAGGCCCGCTCGCTGGCCTCGCGCAGTGAGCTTCCCCTGCTCGGATGGGTGCCGGAGGACGAGACGGTGAGGTCCTTCGACGCCTCGGCCAGGAGTTTCCTCGAGCTCCCCGATTGTGAGGCCCTCCGCGCGGTGGAGGCCGCGGTGCTGGGAAGCGGTTTCCTGGAACAGGTCGAGGGATCCTGAGGGCGTTGCTCCCTCAGGCCTCGCTCATGGCCTTCATCTCCATCTCCCGCAGGTATTTCTTGTTCACCTTGAACACCTCGGTGAGGGGCATCTCGTCCAGGAAGACCACGGAGCGGGGCACGGCGTACTTGGCCACCTTGGCGCGCAGGTACTCGAGGTAATCCTCCTCGCTGATCTTGCCCTTGTACTCCTCTTTCAACTGCACGAAGACCTTGATGCGCTCGCTTCCCTCACGTTCCGGGTCCGGCACGCCGATGGTGGCGGCCATGGCGGTGGCGGGATGCTCGTAGAGGATGTCGTCCACCTCGCGGGTGTAGACCTTATATCCGGAGACGATGGCCATATCCTTGGTGCGGTCCACGATAGAGAAATAGCCGTTTTCGTCCATCTTCACCACGTCACCGGTGTGCACGAAACCCTCCTCGTCCAGCCCCCTGCCCGGCTCCGGCCAGTAGCCCAGCATGCGCTGCGGCCCTTGCAGCAACATCTCGCCCACCTTGCCGTCGCGGTAGAGCTCCTCGAAGGATATGGGCGCGCCGCTGTCCACCTCCACCACCTTCACCACCGTGTCCGGCAGCGGTATGCCGATGGTGGCGCGCTTCTCCACCTGCCGCGCCTTTTGGCCCGAACCCGCGAGCCTGGTCATCAGGCCTATGATGGTGCTGAACATGCGCCCGTATCTCGCCGGGCCCAGAAGCTTTGCCTGGGCGCGCATAAAGGCGACGTTGGCCTTGTTGAAGAGCAGCTTGTTCATGAGCGGGACCCTCTCGCGGCCGCCCATGATGCGGATGTTGGTGGAGACGTTGAAGTGAGTGACCGGCGAGAGCTCCGAAAGGCCGTAACCCTCGGATACGAATCCTCCGCTGGTCTTCTCGAACTCCTCCTGCACGTTGGGAGGAAGGGCCGCCGACCCCGAGATGCCGATGATGTGGGTGCCCTTAAGATCCTCGCTCAGGAGCTTCATGAACTGCGTGGGCACCCCGAACTGCAACACGGGATGGTATTTCTTGACCATCTCCACCATGGCCCTGGTATCGCGGGGATCGGGGACGATGAGCATATTGGCGCGCAGGCCGCCGATCATGGTGTGCATCATGCAATGGCCGTAACTATGGAAGAAGGGTAGGCCCATGATCACGGATACGTTGCCCTCCAGGATCCTGGTGACGGGGCCGAAAATGGCGATGTTCTGCAGGGCGTTGGCCACGATATTGCGGTGGGTTAGCATACAGCCTTTGGGGAGCCCGGTGGTGCCCCCGGTGAAAAGCAGCGTCTCCAGGTCCCGAGCCGGCGCGAAATCGACGGCGGGGGGCTCGGGCCTGGCCTGCTCGATAACCTCCGTCAGCCACAAGGCGCCCTCGACGCTTTGGTGCGCGGTGGGTTTGGAGGAATAATCTTCCAGTCTGGTTATTATTATATCCAACTCGCCCATACGATCGCGCAGGTTCTTCGCCATTGCAAGATGCTCCTCCAGGCATATGAGCGCCTTGGGCGAACTCTCCCCGAACTTGTGCGCCAGGGTATCCTCGGGCTCCAGGAAGCTGCAGGGCACATGCACCGCCCCTGCCTTGGAGATGCCGGCGTCCGCCACCACGAACTGTATGGAGGTGGGGAGGAGAGTCGCCACGCGGTCGCCTTTCTCCACCCCCATGGAGGCCAGCGCGTTGGCCAGGCGGTCGGCGTGCTCCTTGACCTCCGCGTAGCGCATCTCCAGGCCGAGCTGCACGCATCCCAGGCGCGGACAGTTCGCCGCGGCCTGGTCCAGGAAAAAATGCGTGGGCTCGTCCGGATAGGGCTCCAGGGTCTCGGGAACGCCGAAAAGCCTGTACTCCTTGAACCACGGATATTCCATCGTTCTCTACCCCTTTCTCGACCCGATAGGCTCAAGCCGCCCGCTGCACCGATCCCCGATCCGACATTCGCTATTGTACATGCGCTTTTTCTATGTTCACTATCTTGCAGCCGATAATTGGAACTGACACGTCATTACTATAAATCCATGTTACCTAGCAGTCAATGAACGCCGGTGGCCATAGATGTCCGGGTTCTGGCGCCGCCGGGAACGGCGGCTCAGGAGCGCCAGGGGTGGGATGACTCCCGGGCTGGAGAGGTGAGCGGTGTAAGGGATAAACCGCGTGTGGCGGAAAGAAAGCCCCAGGCTCTTGTATCGGCACCGGAGAGAGGCGCGGGAGTGCACCCCTAGCGTTGAGCGACGCCGGCAAAAATCGGTGGGCTCTCACGTCGGCGCTGGAGAGATGCACATGAGTTTCAGGGCTCATGGGCCATGCGCAGAAGCGAAAGGGCCGGACGCGCGTCCGGCCCGCCTGGATACGGGATAAGGGGCGAGGATAATCACATGCCGCCCTTGCCGGCCATGCGCCCTATGGATATCTTTACCTTGCCCTCCTCCTCGCTGACGGTCACCACCGTGAAGGACTCCTCGCTCACATCGAGCATCCAGGTGGCCTCTTTAGCGGAGGTATCCTGGTACGTGGGAGCGCCCAGCTTACCGGTGTAGAAATCCACCACCTTGGAATAGCTGTCGTCGGTCACGAACTCCGCGCCCGCGGTGGTGAACTCCCCTTCGGGCCCGGTGGCGGTGGCGGACCCGCCGCTGCCCTCGACGTACTCCGCGCCAGGGTAGACGGGCGCCCCGAGCTCCGCCTCGCTGGGAGCCTCCTTGGAGCCCTCGTAGGTCACCTTGCCTTCCTCGGTCTCGTAAGTGACCTTCCCGTCCTTCTCTTCCACCTCGACCTCGCCCTCGGGTGTCTTCAGCGTGGTCTTGCTCCCG
>JACVJG010000093.1 GCA_015711875.1 Candidatus Solincola jinzensis
CGAAAGGCATCCGGGTCCTCCTGGCAGGCGGCACTCCTCTCCCTCGCCTGCACGGAGGCGAACATCTCCCACTCCATCTCCAGGATCGCGGATATGAGGTCCTCTTTCCAGCTCATCCCCCTCACCCCTCATGCGCTTTTTTCCTTGAGTCACGGCACGTATCGCGGGCCATCCGATCGCTTCGCCATGAAGGTCCGCCGCCATCGTTATCGTCCGCGCTAATCCCTGCCGGCGGCGGCCGGCGCTCACGACCTCAGGGATCACCCGCAGGAAGAGCCACTCACTGCCTCGAGACCTATAATTGTTTTTTTCACCCTTCAACCTTTACTGCGCCCGGAGAATATCCAGGCCAGTAGCTTCACCGCCAGGAGAAGCACGCAAGCCCCCACGAAGGCCACGAAAAGGCTCCACCAGTCAAAAGCGAAGGTGACCTTTTCGTTGCGGATATAGCTGAAGATGAGGCCACCCACGAAAGCCCCGAGGATGCCCACCACGGGATTGAGCAGGCAGCCGAACCTCTCCTTGGTGCGGGTGGCGATGCCAGCCAGCCAGCCGGCGAAAAACCCGATCACTATCCAGCCCAGTATGGACATCCCTAACCGCCCTTCACATGTCTCCGAGCAAGCGGCGCGCGCCATCACGGGCGGAATAAACAGCGATCCTGTGCCCTTTCCCGCGACTCCGGTTGTCCCGTGAACCCACGCGCCCATCATGTAGACCCGTTACACCGACCGTCAATGCCCCCCTCGCCATCTCCAGGGCTTTCCCGCACAGTCGCCCGCCGCACCAGCTACATCCTCTCCTTGTCGGGAGCAAAGAGGTCCCTCCCCTATGATCGCTCGCCTTTTTTCGCCATCTCCAGGGCTTTCCTCTCCAGTCGCTCGCTGTACTCCTCCCACTGCGACCTCTCCTCGTCGGGTGCGCGCCAGAGGACGAAGCGGCAGGTGTCGGCACCGGCTGGGATGGTCTGGGTGAACCGCACCTGCCATCCCTCCAATAGGCCCCTCTCCTTCACCGCCTCCAGCATCCCCTGCACGAAATAGCGCTGCACGCGGCAATCGAAGGCGGAATAGCAATCCTGGTGCGGACACCACAGGATGTGGAAGCTGACCTCGTCCTCGGAGTCGATGCTCGGTTCCTCCAGCGAAGCGTAGGCTACGCAGTTGACCACGGTGGCGAAGAAGCTGGCCATCTCGGCATCGCTGATACCCTCCGGGCGTTCCAGCTTCCCCATCATCTGCCTGCCGATGTCCCTGCCCACCTCCACCAGGGCTTCCCTCACCACCCTCTGGCCTTCCTCTCCGAACTCGCGCTCGCAGGCCTTTAGGACCCCGATCACCGCCATGGCCTGCATGGTCCCCCAGACCCAGAGCACGCTGGGGTCGAAGTCGGTCTTCGCCAGCACCTCCTCGCGCAGCCTCCTTAACCCCTCCACATAGGGGAAGTTGAACTCGAACCTGCTCCAGGACTGCTCCCCGCGGTGGTCATAGTGGGCCATGCGAAACCCCCTCCCTGGACTGTTTTCTTAAGGCCTCCGACGATAATCTAGCAGTCATTCCACCGTGCGGCAATGCACGGCTTTAGCCATGTGGCTCTGCTCGGAGCGCGGGGAGGGTCTTCATAGGGAGCCTCCCCGCGAAAACGCCCCCTGATAAGGAGGGCATAAGAGGCAGCCCCAGGGGCAAGAGGACCGCAGCGGAACGCTCATGGGCAAAGCCACCATGGCTCAACAGGCGCCCCGCGGCGGGACGGCGCATCGAGAGGCCGGCCAGGATGAGGATCTTCTTCTCCTCGTCAGGCCGCCTTGCAGTAAGAATCGGCGGTCCCATGTACCCTTAAAACCGTCGGGCTATCTCCTGGGCGCGAGGACGGTGGCCCGGGGCTACAAGCCGCTTGCTTACGCGCTAGAAAAACAGCTGGGCCAGCTCGTAGAGCTCGAGGTCCACCTGCTTGATGCCTGCCAACGCCTCTGAATAAGGCACCGCTTTAACCTGGTTGGCGCACATGCAGGCCATGTGATCGAAGAGCCCCTCCTCCACCATCTGCACCGCATATGCGCCCAGCCTGGTGGCCAGCACGCGGTCGAACACGGTGGGCGTTCCACCCCGCTGCAGGTGCCCCAGGTGGGTCACGCGGGTCTCGTAGCCGGTGACGCGCTCTATCTCGTCCGCGAGCCAGTTGCCGATGCCCCCCAGGCGCACGTGTCCGAAGGGGTCTTTCTTCTGGTCCATGACGAATTGCTCCTCCACGCCCTCCGGCCTGGCCCCCTCCGAGACCACGATGATGGAGAAGTGTTTGTTCATCCTGCGCCTTTTCTCGATACGCTCCACCACGTCGTCCAGGGTGAAGGGCACCTCGGGGATGAGGATGCTGTCCGCGCCGCCGGCAATGCCGGAGATGAGGGCGATCCACCCCGCGTCCCTCCCCATGACCTCCAGGATCATGATGCGGTGGTGAGAAAAGGCGGTGGTATGGAGCTTGTCCAGGGCGTCGGTGGCCACGGCCACGGCGGTGTCGAAACCGATGGAATAGTCAGTCCCCGGCAGGTCGTTGTCGATGGTCTGAGGGATACCCACGCATTTCACGCCATGTTCCGCCAGGCGGTGGGCGACGCCGTTGGTGTCCTCTCCCCCGATGGCGATAATGGCGTCGATGCCGTGCTTGCGCAGGTTCACCATGATGTTCTCAAGGCCGTTCTCGATCTTGAAGGGGTTGGTGCGAGATGTGCCCAGTATAGTGCCGCCGCGCTGGATTATCCCCGATACCGACCCCATGAACAGCGGCTCCACCTCGTCGTAGACCAGTCCCCGCCAACCGCGCTTTATGCCGATGACCTCGTGGCCGTCGGCTATGGCCTTGCGCACCACCGCGCGTATGGCGGCGTTGATGGCGGAACTGTCTCCGCCTCCCGTCAATAGAGCGATCCTCACTCCGTCATTCCTCCTTTTTCTCCGCATTCTCTGCAAGTAGCGGGTTTCATTCTCTGCCGCTCTGCCCGCCCTTCTCCCCTGACAGATCGGCGTCTATCCCGGTCAGGAGACATGCGGCTTTTGCTGTCGAACGACTCAAAAGGGGACTCGCCATCAGGCCCGCCCTGCGCAACCGAAAAGCCTCATCTTTCGCGCCACCACCTCCCGCATGGCCTCGCGCGCAGGCGATAGGATCTTCCGGGGGTCTATCTGCTCAGGGTTCTCGTTGACGAACCTGGCCACCGCCTGCCGGAAGGCGTCTCGCACCTCGGTGTCGATGTTGATCTTGTCCACGCCGATAGCGCAGGCCTCCCTTATCATGTCGTCGGGTATGCCGCTTGCCCCGTGCAGGACCAGGGGTATGGATACCTTGGCGCGGATCGCGCGCAGGCGTTTGAAATCCAGCTTCGGCTCGCCCTTGTACCACCCGTGGGCGTTGCCGATGGAGACAGCCAGGGAGTCGATGCCCGTCCTCTCCACGAACTCCGCCGCCTGGTCGGGGTCGGTCATGGAGGCCTCCCGCTCGGAGACGGATATCTGGTCCTCGACCCCCACCAAGCGCCCCAGTTCCGCCTCCGTGGAGGCGCCGGCGGCCCGCGCCAGTTCCACCGCCTGCCGCGTCAAGGCGACGTTCTCCTCAAAGGGCAGCTTGCTGCCGTCGATCATCACCGAGGAGAAACCGTGATCCAGGGCCGCTTTTACCTCCTCCAGGTTGGTGCCGTGGTCCAGGTGCAGGGACATGGGCACATCGGTGGATTCAGAGGCCACGCGCGCTATAGCCGCCAGGTACGCCACGCCCGCGTACTTCATGGCCCCGGGAGAAACGGCCAGGATAAGGGGCGAGCGCTCCTGCGCCGCGGCCTCCACGATGGACAGGGTGATCTCGAGGTTGTTGGTGTTGAAAGCCCCCACGGCGTACCCCTCGGCCATGGCCCTGTTCAGTAGCTCGGCGTTGGTAACGAAAGCCATGCGTTCCCCTCCTTCAGATCAAACGCGGAATCATCGCCGCCATACCTTATCGACCAACGCGTCCGGACCGCTTACCGCCACCCCCGCTTTCGCCGCTCCTCGAGCCCGAGGCAGGAAGCGGATTCGCGGCCGTCAAAACCCGCGCACCCGGGCTCCCCATCCCTTGCCAACGCTTTCCGTTCACGCCATGCCGCCTCGGCCCGCGAACCTTGTCGCGAACCCCTGCCTATCCATCGCTCCTCAAGCGGCTGGACGGCTTACGGCTCTTGTCGCCAAGGGCGGAGCGGGACACGGCCAAGGGCCCATCATAGCTCTGAGCCCGGGGCAAGCAAGGGCACCGACCCCATATTTCAACAACCTTCCCGCGCGAAGGTTACCGTCTGGAAACGGGATTTTTCCTTCCCCGAAAACCCGAGCTCTTCCCGCCTGCCGCGCCGACGGCCATTTAGGGAATGCGATAATCGCCCTCACCCTGTTATTCTTCCCTCTGCGACACGATTCATGCCTCGTGCTCCTCGAGGTCGCGGGCGCCGAGTCCTCGCTCCCAGCGCCGCAATATCCCGCGCACGGCATCGCGGTGCTCCTCGGAGAGCAGCATCACGGGCTGCACGCTGCACTCAAGCCCCAGGGCGTCCCGCAGCTCCAGCAGGCGCGAGCGGTTGAGCATGCGCTTGGTGGTGGCGATGGTATCCGGGCGCTTGCGGGCGATCTCCCTCGCCAGCTTCATCACCTCTTCGGATATGCTTTCGTGATCCACTACCTGGTTGACCAGTCCCATGCGCAGGGCCTCCTCGGCGCCCACCATTCTGCCGGTGAAAGCCATCTCCTTGGCCTTCGCTATGCCCACCCTTTCGGCCAGGAAGTACGAGGACCCCATGTCCGGGGTGGCGGCGATGCGCACGAAGCCCATGCAGAAAAGCGCTCTCTCCGTGGCATAGGTTATGTCCGAGGCGAGGGCCAGGCCCAGCCCACCCCCCACCGCGAAACCGTCCACTTCGGTGATCACAGGTTTCGGGCCCTCATAGAGCCTGAGTATTACCTCTGACAGGCGGGTCATGCTCTGGTTGAGAAAGACGGGGTCCAGGTTCTCGCCCAGCAGCGAGAGATCGGCGCCGGAGCAGAAGTGCCCTCCCTCGCCGCGCAGGACGATGACGCGCACCTCATCATCGTCAAGGCAGCGCGTCAAGCCCTCGACCATGGGATAGCCGAGCTTCACGCTGAGGGCGTTCATGTCCTCGGGGTTGTTCATGCTGCAACGGGCGACTCCGCCCTCGATCTCCACCTTGAATATCTCGTCTCCCATTGGTCCCCTTTCCTTGCCGCATCCCATCCCGAGACTGCATGCACGTGCACGTCGTCAGGCCTTCAAGGCTCTCATCATCCTCCTGCGCCGGTTCCATTCTGACACGCAACAAGATTTTCGCCGCACTATCCGGCCTTAAGCGCCTTTACCAGCTTCTTGCGCTCCGGCTCCTCGTTGAGGATCTCCTTCACCCTGGCCCAGGTCGACGGGCAGTCCTTGTATTCCACCCCCACGAAGGCGTGTATCCTGGCGTCCAGCTCTTTTTTCTTCGCCTTGTCCGCCTTGACCTCATCCAGGTCTATGCCCGCCTCCGCGAGCACGTCCCTCATGTGCCTGAAATAGCAGGACATATGCCCTCCTCCCTCTCCTTTCGCGCCTGCATCCCTTGAACAACGGAGAAGCCTCATCGATGCAATTCACATGCTACTCCTGGAAGCCGCCGGAAACAACGCGGCCAAGACCTGTGTCCACGTCCCGTGCGGCCATGTCGATTATCCTGCCGAAATCTCTCCGGCATAGCCGACTCTCCAGCTCCCGTTCCCTCATTTTCAGAGAAGAGGGCTCTGAACAGGCATTCAGCCGGGTATTCGACGCGGTCCCTTCCGTTCCTGAACCGCCCCAGTGTCAAAACACGCCTGCTCCTGGTATGCGCGCGTTCTATGGAACATAATGGCAACTCAGCGCGAACACTCTGTCGCGCCGGTCTTTTCTCCTCACCCGTAGCGATCTCCCCGCCGCCGATCAAAGGAGACATCTCCCACGGCTATAAACGCCCTTACGCCGCAACGCCGACATCCATTATCATATAAGAGCCGCACTTCGCGGCGAGGGAGGGAAACGGAGCGAGGCATGCGCGTAGCCCTTATATATCCCGACTACTACCATAGCGGCTGCATAGAGGGAGAGCCCCAGGGCAGGGTCCATCTCGGCAGCGGCTATCTCTCGGCCATGCTGAAACGGGAGGGGCATGACGTGGCTTATCTCCACCTCCTCGAGCCCACCGACCGCGATCCCTTCCTGGAATGGCTGGCGGCCCAGGAAGCAGGCCTAGTGGCGTTCTCCTCCACCAGCCTCATGTTCCCCAAAGTGCGCCGCATGGCGCGCTGGGCCAAGGAGGAGACCGGGCTCCCCGTTATCGTGGGGGGCGTGCATCCGACCCTGGACCCGCTGGGGACGCTGGAAGAGGAAAGCATCGATTTCATCTGCGTGGGCGAGGGCGAGGCGACCCTGGTGGAGCTGGCGGAGGCGCTGGAAGGGCGCGGGGAAGTGGAAACGGTCCCCAGCCTTATGGGACGCTGGCGCGGAAGGGATTTCGCGGCTCCGGTCCGCCCCCCGCTGGAAGACCTTGACAGCTTACCCTTTCCTGACCGCAGCATCTTCGACATGTCGCGCATGGCGCCGGACCAGCGGGAGCGTATCACGGTCATGGCTTCGCGCGGATGCCCCTACCGCTGTCGCTACTGCTCCAACCACGCCCAGAGGAGCGTTTACCCCGACGGAAGCCGCTACGTGCGCTTCCGCAGCGTGGACAACGTGCTGAGCGAGATCGAGGAGCTGGCCGCCGAGGCCGAGGGTATTGACCACGTGCGCTTCGACGACGATATCCTCACCCTTCGCCCTGCCTGGTTCCAGGAGTTCGTGCGCGAGTACCCGCGCCGCGTGAGCCTCCCCTTTATCTGCAACTCCCGCGTGGACCTCCTCGACGAGGAGAAGATCGCCGCCCTCAAGGAGGCCGGCTGCAAGACCATATGCATGGGCATCGAGAGCGGCAACCCCTGGTTGAGGAGGAACGTCCTGGGGCGCAGGATGAGCGACGAGCGCATCCTGGACGCCTTCCGCCTCTGCCGAAAGTACGGCATCGGCACCGTCTCCCTCAACATGATGGGCTTTCCCCAGGAGGACTTCTCCATGGTCCTGGACACCGTGAAACTCAACGGGCGGGCCCAGCCCGGCATAACCCAGATAACCGTCTTCTATCCCTTCCCGGGCACCGAGCTCTACCGTGACTGCAGGGAGAAGGGGTTGTTCGTGGACGAGAACACCGACACCCTCTTCACCCGCCGCTCCGCCCTTAAGCTGGACGGCATCAGGGAGGAACAGATGGAGCTGGTGAGCGAGTACTTCACCGCCCTCGCCTGGCTTTACCACGGCATCTTCACCCTCCCAGACGCCCTCGCCCGACCCCTGGAGCGCCTGGCGGACCTGGCCCTTTCCAGCCGGCTTATCCCCCATGCCTGGAAGAAAAAGGCCTGCGATCGCCTGCTGGCCCGCCTGCCTTGGGAGTGGTACATGACCACCAAATACTGAGCGCATACAGACGTTCTGCCGGAAGACAATGCTTTGCAGAATAAGGGCGCCGTTGAACCGCCGATCACTGAGCACGCGTTCATTCCCCGCGAACAGCCTCTTAGGAATGGAGGAGATCGCCGGCAGGGCAAAACGCCCAGCTCGCCTTCGTTGAAAGGCGAAAGCCGGGCGCTATGCCCGGCTTTTCAGCTGGTAGCGGGGGGGAGATTCGAACTCCCGACCTTCGGGTTATGAGCCCGACGAGCTACCTGACTGCTCCACCCCGCGCCGATTTTCAAGCTTCTATCCATATATTTAACAGCATGGAGGATAATTGTAAAGAAACCGGCCGGCCTCCAGCGCTCTGAGATCTATGCTCTCTTCCACTGACCTCGAGACAGACCGAGACGGATCGGACATGTGAGAGAGCAACCATCTCTCCTGATTGTTTTGCCTTCACTCAGGAATGAGCGAGCGGTCTCTCCTCTTTTCCTTCTGAGACCTGCCTACGATAGGATTACAGCACCGACCTTCGGGAGATCGCCCCTTTCCTCTTGCCATCTTTGCTTGCTCTGTTGGGGAGACAGGGTGGTCTCTCGGTTTTTCAACCCGCAAAGCGTTCCCTGAAAAACAGCAACATCGGCCCTGGCGGTCGCGGTCGGGCCCTTCGGGATATAAGCGCGCTGCCCGCGGCACCTCGACGACGCTCGTGAGTCCCAGACCCTTGCCCGGGCTATGACACAGGTTGACGCAAAGTGACCGAATCGCCGCAAAGGCGCATCCCGCGCAGGATATCCATAGCCTGACCGACCGGCGGTAAAACACCGACGTTGTCATCACCAGCACCAAATGCATACAATTTCAACAAACGGGTAGCGACGTGAAAACGGCAGGAGCGCTTCATTTCGCTCCAGGGCTGGTGGAGGGAGCGGC
>JACVJG010000094.1 GCA_015711875.1 Candidatus Solincola jinzensis
GGTACCCGGCGTCTGGGGTGATGGTGAAGGACTGGTCTTGCCCGTAATCCACGGTTACGTCCCCGGAGGGAGAGATGCTTCCGCCCGCACCGGCTGTGGCCTGGATCACGAAAGTTTCTATGGCGAAATTAGCCACAAGATCGCGGTTGCTTACAGCGATAAAAGAATAATTGGGATCCGTAGAAACTACGCTTCCGCCCTCGGTCCAGTTTACGAAATGGTACCCTGGATCCGGAGTCGCAGATAGATTAACGGTATCCCCGTAATTATATGTGCCTCCGCCGCCGGCGCTTCCATTTCCTCCCGAAGAAACGGCGATGGAAATACTGGGCACAACAGGATTTACGCTTACGGACGCGGAGTCATTAGAGGGATTTGGATCATACTGATCGAGCGCGCTAACCGAAGCTGTATTAAGATAAACACCCGTGGGATTGACCGTTGCCCTGAAAGTCAGGTTGACCGAGGCCCCAGAGTTCAGGGAATTGACCGACCAGGTGAGGGTTGGCGCTCCGGCATCGCTACGGCTGTCCCCTCCCGCAATCGAGCCCGTTACGTACGAATACCCGGAAGGGACAACGTCCTGTACCGATATCTTGTACGCCTTATTAGGGCCATTATTGGTAACGGTGATGGTAAAAGTGACATCGGAGCCGAAATAGGGCGTCGGGTTGTTAACAGCTTTGCCGAGGCTTATGTCAGCGGTGCCTGTCTGCGCGTTCCATGGCTCAGTGAAATCAGCCGGTCTGTACGATAGGGATATTACTGACCCTATAAGGTTACCTGTTAGCGGATCCAGCTCCTGCATCTGCGAAAGTGTGGTAGACCCCGCATAGATCCTGCCCGTTATGGTCTGCCCTAGCTGATAAACCCTTCCCATATTCCTGTTGATCCTGGTGAAGGTGTTGGTGGCAAGGTCGAAGGACCACCACCAGCCCGATGTAGAAGTTCCCGTGGAAGCGTAGAGCAGACCGCTCGCGGTGTTGCGCCTGACGATTATGTCGCCGAAGCCCCCGAATTGGTTGGGCCTGTAGCCTGAGATGGTCGTGATGTTCAATCTTCTCTGCGAAACCACGCTCCTGCCGTTCGAAGACAACGTGACCTCGTAGATGTCATACATATCCCCTGAGTTCCATGTCCCCCCGCTATCTGTGTACTCCGGCCCGATATAAAGCTTGCCGTCATAATACGCGCCGCCGGCTCCCTCAAGAGCCCCAACATTCGATGGGAATACGCTCGAGAAATCATACAGGGTGTTATGAGTATTTGAGATAGGGTCCCAGTAATACATGACCTTGCCGCTTCCGTAGTAGCAGGGCCCGCCGTTGTCGGGATTAGCCGCCATAGCGTTGGCAGTGGTGCTTATGGGTGCCGTCGTCACCACTGCGCTCGTTCCCGATGGCAGATGAGTGCTGTAGATCCGCCCGTTAACGCCTGAAGCCCCACCATATATATAGCTTTCCACCAGGTCGTTGGCTATCTGCCACTGCCGCCTCTCGCTCGACTCGCCCATTCTCAAGGGCCCGACCAGGTAAAACTCCGGAGAGGTGGGAGGGGCATCGAAATCGTAGTTAAAAACGGCTGTTTCCCCGGCCTCGAAATCGCCCTCCCATATGACGTATTTGGCGTTTCCGTTATCCGCTAGGGCGATGTCGGCGGCGGGAACCGTGTTCAGGATATCGAAATCAGCGGGAACCACGTCGAATATCTCTCCCGTGAAGTCCTCTCCGAATTCTACCTCGACCGTCATCGGGGTCGGCCCCGCAGGGTAATTGCGGGTTGCTGAGAATCTTCTCACTAATAAAGGCGCATCCTCCACGACATCCACGCTTGAGGTCGTGGAGCGGGTGCCGTCCTTGTGGGTAGCGGTGAGGCGCAACTGGTAACGCCCTGGTTGCCCGAAGGTGTAGCTGGTGCGGTAATCCGGCTCGATAAAGCCCGCTTCCATCACGCCGCATGTGCCAGTGGGGGAAACCACCAGAGCCGTCTTCGAGCCGTCAGGCGCAACGACTTCCAGCACCACGTCCGCATCCCCCACGATATCGCCGTGGTCATCCAGAACGCCTATATGGATGTCCGCAGTCTGTCCCGGCTTGTAAACGTCCCGATCCGTGTTCATGGCCAGGACGCCCCAGGTGAAATCCTGCTCAAGCTCTTTGCTCTCACCTGTGATGGGGTTAGTGATGGTGATGCTGGCGCGATAACGCCCGGGAGTGAAACTGCGGGGCGGGTCCATCACCATGACCACTGAACCCGCCTGGAACCGTATTCTATCCTCCGGTATGGATATGCCTTCCCCGGAAGGAGTTAACGCCGTTACCTCCAGGATCCGGTATGCATCCTCGCGATTGGCGAGATCGGCTCCGGAACGCTGCACGATGCCCTGATCAGCAGCTACTTCCGCAACGATTTCCCCGACTTCTGCGCCTGAGACGCTCTTTTCCTCAGTAGCTACCCTGGCAACTCTGGTGATTATCTCCTCCAGGGACTCGTCGGAAATCTTGCCGTAGCCTCCACCCACCCATGCTGCCAGGCTCTCTTTTCCGGTCGTGGCGTGAAGCAGCGCCCGGTAGGCATCTTCCTGGGACAGATCATCACCGACTCCGCGGTTGCCGAAACCGACTTCCGCGATCTTGATGGCTATCTCGTCAGGCGCGATCCCGGAAGCGTCGGGGAGCAGGTCGGCAACCAGGGAACCACTTCCCGGCTTTCCCGCCAGGATGGCAGGAGAGCCGCCAATACCGCCGTTAACATGGCCGATATCGGCTTTAACGCCCTGGATCCAGATTGCGGCGACGGAAACGGGGGTTGATAATTGGGATAACAACAATAGCAAAACGGCGATGCAGGAAACCAGTGTTCCGAGCCTTGCGCAGACTTTTTTGCTTCCCACTTTTTGGCATCCTTTTCTAACAGCGGCATTACTGCGGTCCCCGCGATTTCTATGATCTCTTTCGAGACTAATCCCTTCCGATTTGTTCCACCCATGATCCTTATCAGCGTGAGTCCTTGAATCGCCTTTCAAATCGCCAACCTTTCCAACGCGCCACCTCCTTTTTCGGAAGGGCTCTAAATAAGAGTGCCTGATAAGGATAACGACGCCTCTGCACAACACATTCTGCTCCCTGACCGCTAACGGTAAAAAGGGGGGTTTCAGCGGCAAAAAGCGGCTTTTAGCGGCAAGGCTGCAGGAGCCATACTCTCGACAGTTTCAGTCAATGCCCGTAAAAACGTCCCACTGGCCGATTTTTCTCATCCGGCCCGATATTTCACTGCCATCCGCTCTTATGCTCGCCTTGTCTATGCCTTCTCCCCTTTGCCCTGTAAAATGGGTAAAGTCGGAGGTGCGTCCCTGTAACATCGGATAATATGATTGCTTCATTAAGGCACTGGCATGGCCGCCTTTAACCTTGTGGGCCGCTAAGTCATTGCATCGTTTTCAAATCCGTCCGCACCTGCAGGGATGGCAGGGGATTTATCAGGGGAGGAGACCATGCAGGAATACGACGTGGTGGTCATCGGCGCTGGCTTCGGTGGCCCGGTGGCCGCCAAGAAGTGCGCCGAGGCGGGTTTTCGGACCCTCATGCTCGAGAGATCGGAGAAGGTGGGTGAGAAGGTCATCTCCGGCCTCACCATCCCCTTCTACGGCTTCCTCTTCGGGCCGGCCTTCATACGGGACGGAAACCCACCTATAGAAAGGCCGGTGGACGGGATCATCAACTACATCATCAAGGACATCGACTCCGGCGACATCGAGATCGACGACTCCCTGCGCATCCCCAGGCCCCTCTCCCCCATCCTAGCCTTCGGTTACAACGCCTACTGCCAGCCCTTCTGCCAGTGGGAGGCGGAGAAGGCGGTGGAGTCAGGGGTGGAGCTGCGCACCTCCACCACGGTGACCGAGCTGCTGAAGGAGGACGGGCGCGTGGTCGGCGTCATGACCGACAAGGGGGAGGAGATACGGGCGCAGCTGGTCATCGACGGCGAAGGCTCCCAGGGCCTGCTGGCGGTGGGGGCGGGGATACGCGACAAATACCCTCCCGAGGTCATCTCCCTCGCCGACGTCTACGACTACGAAATGGCCAAAAAGGACGTGGACGTCATCTTCGGCTACACCCTTCGCTTCTGCTGGGGATGGGATGAGCAGAAGATCGCGCCTCCCCTGGGACACGGCAACGGGCTAATGGTCTGGCCCTACCGGGAGAGCGTGCACTTCTGCCAGGACCAGTGTCTGGCCATGGACGACGGCAAGGTGCCAAACCTGCGCAAGCTCTTCGAGGAGTACCACCGCAACCTCACCTCCAAACTGCCCTGGTGGAAAGAGGATATAGAGCCGCGCGCGAAGCTGCGGGCGAGGGTGTTCGAGAACTTCGAGATCTTCGTGGGCTTGAACGAGAGGCTGCGCGCCATGCCCAACCACGCCGACGGCATCATCCTCATCGGCGACGCCGCCGGCCTGGAGAGCACGGAACTCTGCGACGGCGTGCCGGCGGCCTGGTTCTCGGCGGACATCGCCGCCGACGTGGCCATCGAGGCGCTCAGGGCGGGGGACACCTCCGCCTCCTTCCTCTCCCGCTACGACGAGCGCATCCGCGCCCATCCCATCATACAATGGTCCATCACCGCCCCCCACCGCTACAACTTGCGCTTCGCCCAGGAGCACCACAGTCTGGAGGAGCTGCGCCGCTACGTGCACGACGGCTGGGGCCTGGGGGGATTTGCCTATATGAGCTCGGCGCTGGTGAAGATGATCCTGCGGGCCGTCAAGGAAGACCCGGGGATCATCACCTCCTGGCTGCGCATGTTCCCCCGCTACTACTTCAACTGGCTCTACGAGAGGTACGACTACAGCGGCGGCAAGGCGGAGCCTCCGCGCGATGCGGCGCGGGAGCCCAGGGTCACGCAGGCGGTGGTGCGCGGAGGCCTCAAGCTCATGGACACCGCCCTCGCCCTCGCCGCCCCGCTGGTGAAGGCAGCAGCCGGCTTGCTGGAGCCCGCGGCGCGCTTCGCCAACCCCACCATGAAGGCGCTGCTCCCGGGCATCGAGGCCCTGATGCGGGGATGGAAGAAAGTGGAACCGAAGCTGGCTCCCTTAAGCGACAGGTTGATCGGCTTCGTGGGCCGGGCCGACCCGGCCGTGTTCGCGCCGCCGCGGAGGAGATGAGGTTGAAAATGGAAAGAGTGCCCGCTTCCTATCAGCCCGACAGGTTTTTCTTCCCCATGCCACAAAGGGGGCCGTCCGTAAGAAGCCAGGTTTCATTTTCGACTTTCTTGTTTTGGCGCGGACACGCAACGCCGGCATTAAGAAAAGCTGCGGGGGAAAATAGGGGATCCACTGAGCAAAGGCTTTCATGCCCATCAGCTCCATCTTGTGAAGAAGCATTTCTGGCTACAGCCGATCACGAGATCCCGTCACCTTTCCGGGTGTTTCTAACTTGATCAACAACGACCGCTAAGGAGGTTGCGAAGCTGGCTCCATTCCGGTTTCTACAGGCATAGAGGAGGCCGATGAGATGGTAAGGACCTACGAGGAATTCCCGGGCGTGGAGTGGGTGGAGGGCGCCGGCCAGTTCATCCGGGTCATCGAGGAGAGGTGCGACGGGTGCGCCAACTGCGTCAAGGTCTGCCTGGCGGGCTGTTACGAGATTTCGGGGAAAAAGGCGCGGGTGAGGAGCCTGGACAAGTGCATGGAGTGTGCCTCCTGCTGGTACGTGTGCCCACGAGACGCCATCGCCTTCTCCTGGCCGCCAGGAGGGACGGGCTTCCGCACCGACTGGGGGTAAGGGCGGTGGGTAGTGGGCCGTAGCGCCCGCGCTTACCGTCCGATGTGCAATCGTGCACTGTAAATGCATAATTGCACACTGAGCGGAAGTTCGGAGGAGAAATAGTGACGGACCTCGGAAGCAATATAAAGAGGTCGATTGAAACACCCCTCAAGCGAGCCGCGGGGGAATTCCCCGTCGTCGTGCTGACGGGCCCGAGGCAATCCGGCAAGACGACGACTCTCAGGCATCTCTTTGGGAGAGAATACAGGTACGTCTCCCTCGAGCCACCCGATATACGCAGATCGGCCGTCCATGACCCAAGGGGCTTCCTAGACCTCAATCCTCCGCCGGTGATATGTCAACGAGATCCAACACGCGCCGGAGCTGCTCCCGTACATCAAGGAAATGGTCGACGCGGATCGAAGACGGCGCGGTGCTTTCATCTTAGCGGGCTCTCAAAACACCCTCCTTGCAGAGCGCACCACCGAAACCCTGGCCGGAAGGGTCGCGGTGCTCAAGCTCATGCCTCTTACCAATAGGGAACTCCTCGGGAGGCCGGAGGCGCCGTTTCCCTGGGATCCGGGATATAACACCCCACGCAGGAAGCCGCCGACAGGACTGGCGCTTTGGGAGAGCTTTACGCGAGGTTATTATCCGGAACCGGTTTCCGAGCGCGGGCGGGACATCAACCTCTGGCATGCTAGCTATCTGCAGACGTACCTGGAGCGCGACGTGAGGATGATCAGGCAGGTGGGAGACCTGACGCTCTTTCAATCCTTCCTCCACCTCCTGGCCGCGAGAAGCGCCCAGCTCGTCAACTTCACCGACATCAGCCGCTAACTCGGGGCGGCAGTGAATACCATAAGGGCCTGGGTGTCCGTTCTCGAAGCCAGCTACCAGATAATCATCCTGCGGCCCTACTACGCAAATGTCGGCAAGCGCCTGGTGAAGACGCCAAAGGTATATTTCACCGACACCGGGACCTTGTGCAACCTGACCGGGCTGAGAGACCCGGAGCATGCAGCCCTGGGGCCATTGGGCGGAAGCATCATGGAAACGGCCGTGGTCTTGGAGATATTCAAATCGTTCCTCAACCGCGGAGAGGAGCCACGTCTCCACTTCTGGAGGACTTCGACCGGCACAGAGGTCGACATCATCGTCGAGCATGAGCGGAAGCTCGTGCCCATCGAGGTGAAGCTGTCCTCCACGCCATCGCCAGCCATGGCCGCGGGCATCAAGGCCCTCAGGGCTTCCCTGGGAGACCTGGTGGCCCCTGGCTGCGTGGTCCACCCCGGCGACGTCCGCCTTCCTCTCGGGGATGGAGTGGCGGCGCTGCCTTTTTCCCACCTGTAAACGGGTTCCTCGCCTCCGTGCTTCGCAAAGAAGAAAAAGCCGGAGCGCTCAGACTCCATTCCGGCACATTTCCGGCACGGAAGCAATCTCCTCCCGGAGAAAGGAAAAACCAGGCCATCGGATATATCCTCTGACCTGGTCTTTTACTGGTGGGCCCAGTAGGACTCGAACCTACGACACGCGGATTATGAGTCCGTACCTTTCAATTATCTACTATTATTTACCAGTTTACCATAATGCTTTTAAATGCCCATTTTTCGCTTAATATAGCCATATTTTTAAGATAACATTTCATTCTCAATATACAGTAGTATTTCCTAATGCGTCTCAAACATGTAGCAAATTTGTAGCATAATTCGGCTGCATGGAAGGAATGGGATTGCAAGAGGGTTCATAAGACCTCCGAATCGCAGAATACATAGAACATATGCTGAGAACAGTTCTGCCGCCAGGGAGGCTGATAAGGCCTCCTGGAGGGCAATAAGGCAGAAGGAACCGCCCAGGAGAAGATTCCAGGAAGTTTTTGCTTGTCTGCATGGGGATTTTGGGTCAATATCAAACCCTCAAGTATTGGTTTAAGAAATTCGGCATATTCGGGTCTGGAGGTCGCCACTCCTTTGCTCGAAACCCTCCTCGCCATATTTCCCGTCAGAAGCACGGAGAGCCTCGCTGTGACACGCAAAGAGGAGGGTAAGGGTTAAAACTTACCTAAGATTTTGCGGGCTTTCTAGGGTCAAAATTCTGCGTTTTTCCCAAAAACATTATGGCCCCGCCATCCAGGTGACCTGATTTTTTGGGCGAGGAGGCTCGTTCAGAAGGCGGTAAGGGGGTTTATGCGCTAAGGTCGTTTTATTGCCCGGCCAAGACGCGCATCGCGTCCCCGAACGGCAAGACCTCCCTGAATGCCTCAAAAGTTGGCTTCCAAAATATCCTGCAACGAGTGACTTGGTCAAACAATTCTAAACTCTGCCTCACTCTTTCGAAATTGTAGGCAATGGCGAAATTGGGAGGTTTGTTCGTTTCCCTCTCGGTAATCAAGGTAGGAGGATCACATAGGTAAGGCCAGAAAACTCCGAATGAACATGGGATATTAATATGTCGCTCGGATCGATAATGTTTGGGAGCAACTTTGGTGGTATAGAAATGTTTGAAGCCACAGTGTTCAATAAACTTTAGGAAGGTGGAAATGTTCTAACTTTATCCCCAATGGCCCATAGCGTTTGACAAGTGCCAGGTTTTTTCTCCCAACTAGGCAATATTCTAGGGCTCTGCAGGGGGATTGTTTAAGAAATCTTCGTTTTACGCCACCCATA
>JACVJG010000095.1 GCA_015711875.1 Candidatus Solincola jinzensis
TCTCAAAGTTTCATGTGTGGCGGAGCAATACCAACGCCATGACGCCATCATCTTGTCACAACCGGACGGCGTGCCGTCGCAACCACCTCGTACCACAGCGTCTGGTACTGTGCCCCAATCTGAATAACCGCTCTTCCGCTGGCATCACGACCAACGGGCAGCTTCGCTTTGCGCGCGCCGCGCTCGTCCAGCGCGTACGCCTGCACTGCACCAGCAGGCATCGGCAGAATGATGCGAGCAGGAATGCCCTCCACCAGCGTGGGCGCGGTTCCCCAGTTGTCGCGCACCGTCACGCGGTTATCGCCCAGCTCCTCCCAGCCCCAGCCTCAGGGACAGATCCCCGGACCTCTCCACCTCCTGCAGGGAGACGGCGGGGGCCTCCGGCGCCGCTCCCGCCGTCTCCGCCACCGCGCTCTCGCTCCCGCCGTCTCCGGGGTAGCGACCGGAGGTGAGGGAAAAGACCAGGAAAACCAGGCCCAACACCAGCGAACACCCCAGCACCAGGAAAAGCGACTGCCGCCTCTGGCGCCTCCGCCTCATCCTCTGCTGCTGCGTCCTGGTCATGCCTCGCTCCTCAACGCTCTTGCCGCAACGGCCTGCCGGAAAAGGCAGCCCGCCCTCCGGGCATACCCCATCGCGGCGGCCGACCATCCCGCCGGCGCAAGGCCTCTCCAGGCGGCGTTCGCCCCGCCGCCGCCGCGACGACCATCACGCGGACTTCTTCTACGCCCGCTCACCCGGCTCCTTCCCCTCGCCAGGCGGCCCTGTGTCCCGCGCTAAGCCCTGGCCCCTCCCGAGACGGCGTCCCCGCCGCGAGCCCAGGCGCAAGACAATCGCCTTTCTCGTTGGATATCATAGCGCATAACCGAGCGCCTGATTCATACATGCGTGCGGATAGAGTTCGTTTTTCCTGTTCGCGGGGCGACGGGAAGGGCGGACACGCGGGCGCTGCCTTCATCCATCGCCCATGCCCAGCAGGCGGTATATCTCATCCATGCGCAGCGAGGAACGCACCACGCGCGCCAGGCGCTCGAGGCGCTCTTCCCGCACCCGCTCCCAGTCATGCGCCACCCGGGAGGGTGACCATCGGGGCGCGAGGCCACGACGCCTCCAGAGGGCGGAGATGAAGCCCTCGCGCACGCAGCGGTTCTCGAATAGCCCGTGCAGATAACAACCGAAGACCGGCAGGACCCCGTGCAGGGCGCCATCACCCACCTGTACCGCCGCGCCGTCCCTCTCCACGATGCGCAATGGATGCTCTCCCGCTACCCTCGTGCGCCCCATATGTATTTCGTAGCCGTAAAGCAAAGGAGAGGTGGCGTCCAGCCCCAGGAAGGGTATCTCCCTCATCACCTTTGCCGTCACGCGGTGGGTGCTCTTATCTCCCGCCAGCACCGTGGTCACGGGGAGCAACCCCAGGCCCGACACCTTACCGGGAACGGATTCCACTCCCCGTGGGTCCTCTATGCCCTCTCCCAGCATCTGGTAACCGCCGCAGAATCCCGCGATGGGGACTCCCTTCTCCGCCAGGCGGGCCACGCCGGCGGCCAAACCGCTATCCCGCATCCAGGCGAGGTCCGAGAGCGTGCTCTTGGAGCCGGGGATGATCACGGCGTCGGGTTCGCCAAGGTGGGAGCCGCCGGAAACATAGCGCAGCCTCACCCCTTTCTCGCGCGCCAGGGGCTCGAAGTCGGTGGCGTTCGAGAGGTGCGGGAGGCGCAATACCGCTATATCCAGCGCCCCGCCTTTTTCCCCCAGGGGCGCAGGGGCGCATCGCACCTCCAGGTTCACGGTGTCCTCCTCGTCCAGACCCAGGTCGCGCAAATAGGGGATGACCCCCAGCACCGGCTTCCCGGTCCTCGCCTCCAGGGACCGCAGCCCTGCCTCCAGCAGACCCTTGTCGCCGCGGAAGCGGTTGATCACCAGCCCCGCCACCGCTTTCCTCTCCCGCCACGGCAGGAGCTCGAGGGTTCCCACCAGGGCGGCGAAGACGCCCCCACGGTCGATATCACCCACCAGGATGACCGGGGCCTCTGCCGCCATGGCCATGCGCATGTTGGCGATATCCCTGTCCGCCAGGTTGATCTCCGCAGGGCTTCCAGCCCCTTCCAGGACCACCACCTGGAATTCGCGGCGCAGCCTATCCAGCGCCCGCGACGCGGCGGCGACCATCCTTTGGTGATAAAGCCGGTGCTCCTCCGCCCTCATGTAGCCCACGGGTCTCCCGTTCAGGACCACCTGCGACCCGCGATCCGCGGAGGGCTTCATGAGTATGGGGTTCATGTCCGTTCTCGGCTCCACGCCCGCCGCCAGCGCCTGCAACACCTGGGCGCGCCCCATCTCCCCGCCCTCGGCGGAGACGCCGGAGTTCAGGGACATGTTCCAGGCCTTGAAAGGCGCCACGCGGATACCGTCCTCCCTGAGGATGCGGCACAGCGCCGCCACCAGCACGCTCTTTCCCACATGCGATGAGGTGCCCTGCACCATCAGGCACCTCGCCAGGCCGCCCTCGGCGCTCAATCCCCCGCCTCCCCGCTCAACAGCGCCATAAGCTCGCCGCGCTCTCGTACCTCCCGCGCGCCCTCCTCCCTGAGTTTGCGGTAAAGCTCGGTCGCGGCGCCTCCGGCGTAATCCCGCTCCTCGATAGGCCGGGGAGAGAAAAGGAGGACCCTTTTCCCCGCCCACAGCGCCTCGCGTGCCGCCTCCAGGTTGAGCAGGTTCCCGGGGCCCACGTAGAGGTCCGTGACCACCACCGCGTCGGCGCGCGACAACAACTCCAGGTTAGCGCGGTGGGCCTGCTCGGAGATGCGGGAGAAGGGCGCCTCCAGGGCCATGCGGATCTCCAGGGACCTGCCCACCTCTTCATCTCCATCCCCGATGTTGAGCGCCCCCGCGGTGACGTAGCAACCCGCCTCCAGGAGCTCGCGCATGAGGGAGGCGCCGCTCGCCCCGCCGCATATCAGGTGGACCCTGGGGCCCGCGGCGGCGCCGGTGTCCATCCCGGAAGGGAGGAAGATAACGTGCGGCCTTTCCGTGACCGCGTGCCGCGTGACGATGGCGCCCACGCCGAACACCTCCCGCAGCACGGCGGCGGTGAGCACCTCCTGCGGGGTGCCGCGCGCGTATTCCCTTCCATCCCGCATCACCACCAGCCGGTCGCAGTACTGCGAGGCGAGGTTGAGGTCGTGCATGACCATGACCACCGCCAGCCCCTGCGAGCATCTCTCGGCCAGCAGCTCGAGGAGGGCGAGCTGGTGGCTGATGTCCAGATGCTGGGTGGGCTCGTCCAGCAGCAACAGCCCGGCGTCCTGGGCCAGGGCCTGGGCGATGATCACCCTCTGGCGTTTCCCACCCGAGAGCTCGGTGACGGGGCGGTCGGCCAGGTGCCAGACGTTGGCCTTCTCCATCGCCAGTCTGGCCTGCTCCAGGTCGCGCGGGCCCGCCGCCTGCAGGCGGCCCAGGTGGGGATTCCTCCCCATGAGCACCACTTCCAGGGCGGTGAAGGCGAAGGAGACGGCCGTCTCCTGGGGCACCATGGCCAGGTCCCTTGCCACCTCGCGCGCCGGCAGGCGATAGAGGTCCTCGCCGCCCAGGAGCACCACGCCGCGACGCGGCCGCAGCGCCCGTGACAGGGCCTTGAGGAGACTGGTCTTCCCCGATCCGTTGGGCCCGATGACCCCGATGAAATCCCCCGACCTCACGGTCAGGCTCAACCCCGCCACCACGTCCTCGTCGCGGTAAGCGGCATGCAGGTCCTTTGCTTCCAGTGTTTTCCATTCCATGGCCTTCGCGCCCCTTCCACCTCAGGCCGCGCCTTGCCTGCTCCTTTTGAGCAGGTAGATGAAAAAGGGGGCTCCGAAAAAGGCGGTGACGATGCCCACCGGCAGCTCGTTGGGGGCGATGACCGTGCGCGCCAGGGTGTCGGCGAGCACCAGGAACAGCCCTCCCCCCATGATGGAACCGGGTATGAGGAAGCGGTGGTCGGGCCCGGTGAGCAGGCGCACGATATGGGGGGTCATGAGGCCCACGAAACCGATGATCCCGGAAACCGATACGGCAGCCCCCACCACCAGCGAGGCCACCACGATCATGCCCCACTTGAAACGCTCCGTCTCCAGGCCGAGCTGCGCCGCCCTCTCCTCTCCCAGCATGAGCAGGTTGAGGTCGCGGGCCATGAAAACCGCGGTGGCCGCCCCCACCGCTATGAAGGGCGACACCGCCAGCACCATGTCCCAGTTCCCGGTGCCCAGCCCGCCCATGAGCCAGAAAAAGATGTTGTGCATGCGGTCCTCGCTCACCACCATGAGCAGGGAGACGATGGAGGCGAGGAAGGAAGAAATGGCGATTCCTACCAGCAGAAGGGAGGAGACGGAAGCCCGTCCTCCCGTCCTGGCTATGGCGTAGACCGCTAAGACCGCCAGAAGAGAGCCCGCGAAGGCGAAGAGAGGGATGGCGGAAAGCCCCCCAAGGCCCGCGTCGATGCCGAAGAAGAAGGCGATGGTGGCGCCGAGCGCCGCTCCCTGTGAGGATCCGATGATGCTGGGGTCGGCCATGGGGTTTCGGAACAAGGCCTGGAAAACCGCCCCCGCCAGGGCCAGTCCCATTCCCACCAGCAGGGCCAGCATGACGCGCGGCAGGCGCACGGAGAGGATGATGGTCTCCTGGGTGGGCGTCCAGGCGCGTTCCACCAACCTGCCCAGTAGGGGAAGGCGCGAAATGATGATGCGGATGGAGGTGGCGAGGGGGACATAAACCGCCCCCAGGGCCACAGCGACCATCACCGCGGCCAGCGTGGACAAGGCCAGGCAGGCGAGCACCGCGGTGCGCCGCCGCCGCAGCGCCGCCAGCCGCGTCGTCACTCCCGCCACCTCTTCCATGTCATGCGATGCCCGGCTTTTCACCATATCTCCCCGCCTCGGCGCTCCGGCCGGCCCCGGCTTTGCAGGCGGCGGGACCTCATCCCGCCCCCGCCGCTGTCCTCGCGTTCCGCCATCACCTCATTCACCTGCAACCGTCTTGATGGTCTTTCGCCCCTATCCATGATGGGCGAGGTCCCGCCGGCGCCTCTCCCTCCGCAGTCCTTTTCGGCCGTCCTTCAAGCCATGCCCGTCGCGCTCCGCCTCCTCTGCCGACCCGTATATGGTGTCGGGATGCGGCGGCCATGGCGCCGCCCGCGCCGGGATGGCGCCATGGCGTGGGCGCGGCTTTCCGCCGCGCATTCACTCCTCAGGGTATAGGGCCGCGTGCACCGCCTCCAGGCCGTCGATTAGCCGGGGCCCAGTGCGGTAGAGCAGGTTTTCCTCGATGACGTAAACCCTGCCGTCCCTCACCGCGTCCATCCGATCCCACCCCGGACGGGAGGCGATATCGCCGGGGTCGAACATGGAGCCGCTTCCCACCAGGTAGACCTGGGGGTTCTGGGACATGAGCGCCTCCACGCTGAACTCGTAGTAATCGCTGGTCTCCGCGTCACCGATGTTCTCGCCTCCCGCCAGGCGGATGAGATCGGAGATGATGCTGCCCTTGCCCACCGTCCACACGTTGTTCTCGTAGTAGATCTCGAAAAAGGCTCGCGGCCTGGCTTTGCCCGCTTCCTCCATCTCTTTGACCCTGCGGGCCACCCTCGCCGCTCGCTGGTTCATGTCCGTGACGATCTCCTCCGCGCGCGCCTTCGCGCCGGTGACCTCGCCCACCTCGAGTATGGTAGCCAGGGTCTCGTCGAAGGTGGTGGGGTTGACGGCGTAAACCGTGAGGCCCAGCTCCTCCATGCGCCCGAGCATCTCCGCCTGCACCCCTCCCGTGGCCAGCACCAGGTCCGGGCGCAGGGCCACTATGGCCTCGAGGTTGGGGGTGGTGAAGGTGCCGACCTTCTCCTTTTCCAGCGCCTCCTCTGGGTAGTCGCAATATTCCGTCACCCCCACCACTTTTTCTCCCAGCCCCAGGGCGAAAAGGATCTCCGTGCAGGCGGGAGACACGGAGACGATGCGCGATGGCACCTCTTCAAGACTCACCTCTCTACCCAGGTCGTCCGTGAACACGCTCGGCCTGGCCGCTTTCTCCCCCTCCTGCGCGCTTCCACAGCCCGCGAAAAGGGCCAGCATGGCCAGGACGCATAGCGCAAGGGTCGCTGCTGTGACTTTCTTTCTCACCTGTGCTTCCTCCTCTTCCATGCTCGCTTTGCTTACACCGGCGGTCAAGCGATGGTCACGCCTGTCCCCCGCGTCACCAGATGGTAGCGCATGTCACCGGCCCATATCCCCGCACACCTCCTCCAGCGCCGCCAGGAGGCGGCTGTTGTCCTCTGGCGTCCTCACCGCCACGCGCAGGAACCCCCTCCCCAGTCCACGGAAATCGCGGCAGTCGCGTACCAGCATCCCCCTCCTCCCGAGGGCGTCCACCCTCTCCCCGGCTTCGTCCGCCCGCCGTAAAAAGCGCAGGAGCAGGAAGTTGGCGCGGGAGGGGAAGACCTCGAAGAGGCCGGTATCCAACAGGCCTTCCTCCAGCTCCTTCCTCCATGCCGCCACCGCGGCGCGCGTCTCCTCCATATACGCGTCCTCCTCCAAGCAGGCCAGGGCCGCGGCCTGAGCCACCACGTTCACCCTCCAGGGCACCGCCGCCCCCTCCAGGAGGGATATGAGCCTCTCCGGTCCGGCCATCCAACCGGGGCCTCGCAGCCCCGCGAGGGCGAAGGCCTTGGTGAAGGTGGAGATGACCACCAGGCCTTCCTCGCCCGCGTGAGGAAGGAGGCTGGCCTCCGCCGCCTCCCCGACAGGGCAGAAGGGCATGAAGCTCTCGTCCACGGCCAGAATCCCCCCGCTGGCGCGGCAGGCCTCCAGGACCGGGATCAGCTCATCCTTTCCATAAAGCCGCCCGGTGGGGCTAGATGGGTTGCAGAAAAAGGTCAATCGCGACCGCGACGCCGCCTCCACCAGCTCCGCCACACGCAACGAGAATCCGTCCTCTGGCGACAGGAAGTGGAAGGCAGTCTCCGCCCTCGCGATGGCCGCCGCCCGCTCGTACTCCCCGAAGGCGGGCGCGACCACGGTCACCCTGAAACGGCCTTGTGCCCCACCGCCTCCCCCGAGCCCGCGTTTGCTCGCCTCCCCGGCGAGTTCCCCCTCCCCCGCCTGCCGCGCCAGGTGGTGGATGAGCTCGCTGGAGCCGTTTCCCAGTATGAGCAGCTCCTCCCTCAAGCCAAGGCGAAGGGCCAACGCCGCCCTCAGCTTTTCCGCTCCCGGCTGGGGGTAACGCGCGGCGTCCTGGAGGGCGGCCCGCGCCGCCTCCAGGGCGCGCGGGGGAGGGCCGAGGGGATTCAGGTTCGAGCTGAAGTCGATAAAGTCCCCGGGGGGTATGCCGTATCGCTCCGCCGCCCATTCCAGGTTGCCCCCATGGGCTGGAAAACCCCTGCTCATCACCATCCCCCCTGCCTTTCCGCCGCCCGCGCCATGGCTAGCGCCAGAAGAAGGCCCAGCGCCGTAGCGGCTCTCAGCAGCCTTACCGCTTCCCGCACGCGCGCGGTATCCGCCGCCGCGCGGTCCTCGCCGATGGTCGGGTAAGCGTGCAGCTCGCCGCGGTACCACACCGGCCCTCCCAGCTCCAACCCCAGGGCTCCCGCGAATGCGGCCTCGGGATGGGCGCTGTTGGGGCTGGCGTGGCGATGGCGGTCGCGCATCCCGATCCTCCATGCCCCGTCGGCGTCAAGGCCGCAGAGGGCCGCGGCGACCACGATGATGGGGAGGGAGAGGCGGGCAGGGATGAAAACGGCCAGGTCGTCCAGGCGAGCTGGGCACCATCCCAGGTGGAGGTGGCGCTCGTCCTTGTGCCCGAGCATGGAGTCCATGGTGGATACGGCCTTGAAGGCCAGCGCCGCAGGGGCGCCTCCCACCGCCGCCCACAGAAGGGGCGCCAGCACGCCGTCGCAGTAGTTCTCCGCCACCGACTCCACCACCGCCCTGCAGATCCCGCCCTCGTCCAGGCGGTCGGTATCCCTGCCCACCAGCGCCCGCAGGTGCGACCTCGCCGCGCCCACCTCACCCCGTTCCACGTCCTCCACGACCCGCAAAGCGCTTCTTTCCAGGTCCTTCCAGGCAAAGGCGGTGTAAAGGGTCAGCGTCTCGAGAAGGCCGGCGCGCCTCCCCGCCGTCAGCGCGCGCCCCGCGGCCCACCTGCCGCCAGCCACCACGGCCGCCAGCAGGCAGCCGCGCATACGCGCCCCGCGGTCATCAGGGTGGCGCTGGCCCAGCGCCGCCTCCAGCCTTTCGACGCACCACCCCATCAGGCGCACGGGATGAGGATATCCCTCGGGATCGCCCAGCAGGGCGTCGAGAGCGAAGGCCGCGGCGATGCTCCGCGCCCTCGAGGG
>MU158540.1:0-626 GCA_015711875.1 Candidatus Solincola jinzensis
AGCCGCCTCCGGTCTGTTCCACGTGCACGGCAAGGTAGGCGAGCTGCTGCCTCTTGAGCGAGTGCTTTGCGCCGCCTTTCACAAGGAACCGGACCGCGTGCCGGTGACGCACTTTTTGCTCGGGGCGGCGCGCAGGCTCACTGGCACGTCATACGAAAGGTTCTCACGCGACCCTGAGGCGGCGGCGGATGCCTACATAGCCGCCAACCAGCTGCTCGGCGGCGACGTCCTCTATACCGTCATCGACCTCTCGGTGGAGGCCGCCGACTTCGGCCAGGAGATGGTCTATCCCCCCTACAGCACCGCCTATCCCGACTACCGCAGGCCCCGTATCGCCAGCGTGGAGGACTACGAGCGCCTCGAGCCCTTCGACCCCCGCAAGTCGCCACGCATGGGCATGGGCATCGAGCTGGCCAGGATATTGTCCAAGAAGGCCGGCATCCGCTACCCGGTCATGGGCTTCGTGTTCGGCCCCCTGGGAGTGCTTTCCATGATGCGCGGGGCCCAGAGGCTGTTCGTGGACTGCCTGCGCCACCCCGAAAAGGTCAAGGCGGCCCTGGAGGTGATCACGGAGGTGCTGGTGGATTACGCGCGCGCCCTCTGCGACGCGGGGGTGGACTCGGTGA
>MU158540.1:636-8342 GCA_015711875.1 Candidatus Solincola jinzensis
GATGCTGGACACCCTCTTCGCATCCCAGTCCGGGGTCTCACGCGAGCTCTGGGTGGAGATGGAGGGCGTGTATGCCCGGCGCATAGCGGAGGAGATCAGGCGCAACGGCGCCCTGGTCTCGCTGCACAACTGCGGCACCCGGCCATACCTGGACCTGCAGCTAGAATACATGAAGCCTCTGATGGTGTCCCTCGCGGACATACCGGATGACTGCGGCAGCCTCTCGGAGTTGAAGCAGAAGTACGGCGGACGCACGGCCATCGCCGGCATGGTGCCGACACAGAGCATCCTGCTGGAACCGCCCAAGGGGATCATGGAGATTGCCAGGGAGCAGATCAGGGTTCTGGCTCCGGGAGGAGGCTTCGTGCTGGCGCCGGCTTGCGAATACCCGCCCAATATAGACCTGGCCAATGCCCTGGCGGTGGTGAGGGCAGCGGAGATCTACGGAAAGTATCCCATAAAGTGAGATCGAGGAATGCGTATGCGCGGGAGAGCTTGCTGGAATAAACAGCCAGCACGGCAGCAAAGGCGGTGGAGACGTGCGCAAAGCACCCGTTAAGCGAGGTTCGGCATCATGAATGAGATCGATACGGCGTTGGAGCCCATTGCGAAGGCGGTCAGGGAGGGTCTTGAGGACGTGGTCTCTTCGCGCTGCGAGGAGGCGCTGGCGGCTGGGCTGTCGGCACGGGAGATCATCCAGGGCGGGCTTTGCCGGGGCATGCATGAGGCAGGGGACCTTTACGATCGCCACGAATACTTCCTGCCGGAACTGCTCATGGCATCGGAGGCCATGCATGCCGGCATGCGCGTGGTGCTTCCCTCTTTGCGCGACGGCGGTGTTGCGGAAAGGGAAGAGACCGTGGTGCTGGGCGTGGTGGAGGGCGACGTGCACGAGATAGGGAAAAACCTCGTTGCCGCCATGCTGGAGGCGGATGGGTACCGCGTCATCGACCTGGGATATGACGTGCCGCCGCAGAGGTTCCTTGACGAGGTAAAGGCGTACGGCGCCCGGGTGCTGGCGCTCTCCACCATGATGACCACCACCCTGCCCAACATGCGACGCACCATCGAGATGGCCAGGGATCTCGAGCCACGACCTCTCATCGTGGTGGGCGGCGCCCCACTTTCCGCCGCCGTCGCCGAGGACATGGGGGCCGACGGCTATGGGGAAAACGCCGCCCGGTCTCCCTCGCTGATAAGTTCCCTGCTGGGATGACGGCGCCCGAAGCAGGAGCGCGATCTCCCGTCCTGGCTTAAGATCGCCAGGCCAGACCATGGAGGGTTCAAGGAAACGCGGCCGGGGCGCCAAACGCCCGTTATGCGGTTCAAGATGGGTCCATAATGACCATGGCCCGCAAGAGTCCGTAGCCTTGCCCGCCAGCGCTTAATCGATGCTCATAATCATGGATTTGCCTTTGTGTGCGGGCAGAGGTGGAATAACACCGATTCCCCGATGCCAGGACTCAGTCGATGCCCAGGGCTTTTTTCGCGAGCTCGATGATATGGTAGTTCTCCAGGCCGGCGGCGTCGGCCACCTTGCGCAGGTTGAGCACGCACAGGGGGCAGAGGTAGGCCATGGCCCGGGCGCCGTGCCTCACCGCGTCGTCGATGTTGCGCTGTTTGATCTCCATGGCCTTGCCGCGGTCGCGGGGCATCATGGGAGAGCCGCAGCAGAGGGCGAACCTGCGGTCGTGCTCCCTCTCCACCCGCTCCACGCCGATGAGGGCGAAGAGCTCGTCGAGCTGCTCGTCCTTCCAGGGGGTGTAGCGGGATGCGCAGGGCTGCTGGTAGGCGACCTTCATACCCAGGGGCTTGACCTCGTCCCGGTGTTCTTTCACGTACCCGAGCAGGTATTCGATGATGTGCACCGGCCGGAAGGGCACCTCTATGCCGTATTCCTTGACCATGGAGGCGAGGAGGGCGTAGCAGTCGTCGTGGTAGAAGACGATCTCCTCCGTCCCGACGGCGGCGAGGTTTTCCACCACCCTGCGCGCCCCCTCCCTCACCGGCGTCTCGTATCCCAGGTGCACCCAGCCCACGTTGCAGAAGTAATCCCCGCCCTTGAGCACGGTCAAGTTTTCAAATAGAGGGCCCTCGAAGAGGCCGGGGATGAAGTCCCCCACGCTGCACAGGGACAACGCCGGCTTTCCGGGCTCCCCCTCGATCACCTGGCTGGGAGCTGTTGGTAAATTGCGGACTACCTCGGTGTTCTGCTCCGGGATGTCCAGCACCCCCGTCTCCTCCTGGCGCGCGAGGATGAGGTCGAAAGGATTGGCGCCCTTCTCGCAGAACTGGTTGCAGGCCACGCAGGTCACGCACTGGCCGACTATCTCGGGGGTCTCTCCCTCCACGAGCCGCCTGAACTGCTCTATCGACTGCTCGCGGTCGTAGTCGACGTAGGGACAGAGATAGACGCAGTCCCCGCACAGGTCGCAATTCTCCCGGATGAACATGTCTCCCTCCTTCATGTCTGGGGCAGGCAATCCCTGGACCCATCTATGGATCCAGGTCGCTCCTTTTATATCTACAGCAAGCCGAGGTGGGCGGCAATAGCGCACCTGCCCTGCAGGACCATGCGCCACGGGGGTCTCGGGCTAAGATCCCTTGACCACTGAATGGGGACCTTGACCACTAAATGGGGATATGGTTATAGTTAGTTATATGACTAACTGACTTTATTCACTCACGAGAGCCCGGAGCGAAAGGAGAACCGGATGCGAAAGAAAAGAGCCAGGCTCAACGCCTTGATCGACCTCGCCATGTTCGCGATAATGCTGGTCGTATCCGTCAGCGGCATCCTCCTCGGCGTGGAGCGATCCGGGGATAAAGCCGGAGGGCTGCAGGGGATCTGGGTGCATATGCACATCGCCACCTCCGTGGTCTTCCTTGTGCTGATGACCGCCCACCTCCTGCTGCATATCCCTTATATAAAAAAGCTGCCCCGGCTGCTCGCCGGGCGACGTTCACATGAAGAACGGGAGAGGGTCGCAAAGGAGGGGGAGCCGAGGTGGCGAGGGTCAAGAATGTCGGCCGGGACTCGATAATCGCTGCCGCAAGGATGGTCCTGCAGGACAAGGGGCCCGAGGCCGTGACTCTCAAGGCCGTCGCCGAACAGGCCCAGGTGACCCAGGGCACGGTCTACTACCACTTCAAATCCAAGGAAGAACTGGTGGCCGCGTTGATCCGCTCCTCGGTAGACGAGCAGATCGAGCGATTCGACGCAGCTTTCAACAGCACGCAGGACGCGCTCACGCGAATAGAGAGGACCCTTGAGGCCGTCAAGGAGGCCTTTCTTAAGGACGAATCCTTTCAACGCCGGTTCTTCGGCCTTGTCGCCAAGGGGTTGTCGGACGAGCGTTCCGCGCGGGAGATCCGGCAGATAATGGCCAGGATAAACGACACCATGGACAGGCTACTTCACGCTGCGATAGCCGACGAGCGGACCTACCCGGTGCCGGTCGAACACATCGGCAGGATCCTGCGCGCCGCGTTCGACGGCCTGGCCCTGCAATCGCTCTTCGACGGAGACATGGACACGGACGCGGTCTTCGAGTCGCTCAAACTCATAGTCCTGACCCTCTACGGCAGGGGGGAAGCGGCGTAGCCGCCTACCCTCGGCTCCGTATGGCGCATTCCCGTGCATCGGGGCGGGAATGAGCCCTCGATGTGATAAGATGGATGCGCTCGCGGCATACCTCTTCCGGAAACTGGAGGTGTCCCCATGTGCGAATTCTGCAGCAAACACGGCCAGGGCAACCGCTGGTACCTCAATCCCGAGAACTTCTCCGAGAAGATGCTGGAGGACCCCCAGCGCGTGAAGACCCTGGAGAAGGTGGCGGGCTGGGGCATCGACTACTACATCGACTTCACCTCGCGCATGACCTCGCTGGTCAACTGGCCGGTGATCGGCAAGGCGGTGAAGGCCGCCATCGACCGCATGGCCCCCAACGAGCACGGCGGCCAGGTGGTCTCCCTCGAGGACTCCCTGGCGCTCCTGGAATACGCCCGCGATTTCGTGCTCCTCCCCTGCGCCTGCCGCAAGCTGGTGGGGAACCGTGACGACATGGTGTGCCTGAACTTCGGGCCGGTAAAGGAGCTGCAGCGACGCCTGCTGCCGGAGGGGCCCATGGAGGAAGTGACCCTGGAGGAAGCGAAGGAGGTGGTCCGCCGCAGCGAGGAGCGCGGCCACTTCCACCAGGTCCTCTACGCCAAGGTGCCCTTTCCCATCTGCATATGCAACTGCGACGCCCGCTACTGCACCTCGCTCAAGCAGCGCTGGGCCAACAACGTGGAGGCGGCCATCTTCAAGGGGCACGAGGTCTGCGCCGTTGACCGCGAGCTCTGCCGCTTCTGCGAGGAGCCCGTCTGCGTGTCCCGCTGCGCCTTCGGGGCCATGCACTACGACCCGGACGCGGGGCGGGTGCACGTGCACGCGGGCGACTGCTTCGGCTGCGGGCTGTGCCGCGGCGCCTGCCCGCGCGGGGCGCTGTCCCTGGCGCCGCGCGAGAGCGTGCCCGCGGCGGCGGGGAGGTGGTAGGCATGGCGGGTTACCGCGTCAAGGTATCCGATTGCGACGCCGAGGCCTGCGGCCGCCGCTGCCAGGAGGCATGCCCGCACGGCGTCTTCCTCGCCGTGCCCAGGGAAAAGGACCACGCCAGGCACGGCGGGGATCCCCGCTACCGCGTCGTCCCCCGCTTCGCCTCTTTCTGCGACGGCTGCGGGGAATGCCTCTCCGTCTGCCCCCAGGGCGCCATCCGCGTCACCGCCGGACGCCGCCCCTTGAGCCCCACTCCGACCCAGTCATATCCTTAGGCCTCGAGGTTATCAAGTTTTAGGCTAGGGCAGGCCGTCGTCCTGCAGTATCTCTAAACTGCGAGGGAAACACATCCTTAGGGTCAAGCCAGGACTCGGGAGCGATAGAGAAAGATTGAACCGCTGAGATCCGATATAGGCTAATCGTTCACCTTCCACATATTTATTGCCATTTCGCATTCAAATTCTATATATTGTTCATGCCGGTGGACTCACATTCCTTAAGCATCCCGCCGGCCAGGCACTGCAGGGCGACTCGACTAGTCAGAGGAGGGAATCGGTATGGCAATTCCGTACGGCACCGACGAGTGGGTTGAGGCCTACAACAACCTCGTGAAGGAGAGGATGGAGTCCCAGTCCCCGCCCTACATCATGGGGACCCCCGAATGGGTGAAGCAATACGAGGAGCTCATCCAGAACGACGCGGAGTACAAAGAGGCCGCCAAGACCTGGGAGGGCTCGGTGGTCATAAAGATCCTCGCCAAGCCGGAGATAGGGCTGGACAAGGACCTCTACATGTTCATGGACCTGTGGCACGGCGACTGCAATTACGTGCGCATCGTCCCCGCCGAGGTGGGCGAGGCCGGGGACTACGTCATCACCGGCGAGTACGAGCGCTGGAAGGCTGTCATGGCCAAGGAGCTGGACACCGTCAAGGGCATGATGCAGGGCAAGCTCAAGCTCAAGGGCGACCTTCCCACCATCGTGCGCGCGGTGAAGGCCGCCTCCCGCCTGGTGGACCTCTCCGCCTCCACCAACCCTCGCTTCCCCGACGAGCTGGACGACGCGGGCAAGGAGGAGTTGCGCGCGCTGCTCAAGCGGGCGGAGGAAGAGCTGGGGATATAAAGAAGACGGCAGGTCTCCTTTCGCTCTCATGCGGGTTCCCGGCCCCTGCTCCGGGAACCCGCAGTAACAGGGACTCCTTCCACGAAAGCAAAGAAAGGGAGTGACAACCGGAGAGCCGTTTGGACATCATGCGCTTCTTCAGCACGAGCCGGGAACGGGGCAAAGGCACGATAAGTGAACTCTGCAGGGGACAAAGCCACGGCGGCAGGCAAAACATGAAGCCCTGGAACACTTATCTCCGGGAGCATAGCTCCCGCTCCGCGACCTAAAGATTTGACATAGAGTCCGAGAGAGCTCGTCTTTCGATCTGAAAGGAAACCCGACGACCCGGGGCGGACGTCCCAGGGACCTTACCGGAGGTGATGATCATGGCATACGACAAAGACCTCTCATTCATCTACAAGAACTACACCAGGCTGGTGTTCGGCATCGGCGCCGTCAAGGACCTGGGCGCCGAGGTTGACCAATTGAAGTGCTCGCGCGCCTTCGTGGTCACCGACAAGGGCCTGGTGGAGGCGGGTCTGGTCGAGAAAGTCGAGAAGGCGCTTGGGAACCGCCACGTCGGCACCTATGACGGCGTGCCCCAGGACTCCGGATATCATATCGTCAACGAGGCCGCCGAGATAGCGCGTGAAAAGGGCGCCGACTGCCTGGTGAGCGTAGGCGGGGGGAGCGTCATCGACACCGCCAAGGGCATGGCCATCATCGTCTCGGAGGGCGGAAACCTCCAGGATTACCAGGGGTTCCAGATGCTCACCCACCCCATCACACCTCACGTGGCCATCCCCACCACCGCGGGCACCGGCAGCGAGGTGACCTACGCCTTCGTCATCAAGGACTGGGAGAAAAACCAGAAGCTGCTCTACGGTGACGACTACCTCATGCCCAACACCGCCATCCTCGACCCGGAGATGACCGCCAGCATGCCGCCGCGCATCACCGCCATGACGGGGATGGACGCCCTCACCCACGCCATCGAGGCCATCCACGCCCTGCAGGCCGAGCCCATCTCGGACACCCTGGCCTACGGAGCCATCCGCCTCATCATGCAGTACCTGCCCATCTGCGTGGAGAACGGCTCCGACCTGGTGGCGAGGGGACAACAGCAGATAGCCGCGACCATGGCGGGTATCGCCTTCTCCAACGCGCAGGTGGGTCTGGTGCATGCCATGGCCCACTGCGTAGGCGCCCTCTACAAGGTCCCTCACGGCATCGCCAACTCCATCCTCCTGCCCCACGTGATGATGTACAACATGGATGAGTGCGCCGACCGCTACGCCCTGGTGGCGGAGGCCATGGGGGTGAAGGAGAAGGGCATGAGCGACGAGGAGGCGGCGGGGGCGGCGGTGGACGCCGTATTCGAGCTCACCAAGAAGATCGGCATGCCCCAGTCACTGCGCGAGGTGGGCGTGGAGGAAGAAGGCCTCGCGGAGGCATCGGACATGGCCCTCTGCGACGGCTCCATCGTCTATAACCCCAAGATGATCTTCGAGGCGGAGCAGGTGATGGAGGTCTACAAGAAGGCTTTCTGAGCGGGTTCCCGGAGAAAGCCTATCTGTGGGACGCTTGAACTTGAAGGAGGTATGCTGATGGCGGACGTGAGGCTAGCGCCCGGCGCAGATGAGGTGGCCATGGCGGTAATGCTCTCTGACATGCTCAAGGCCAACCTGGAGAAGCCGGAAAAGCTCAAGGACTTCAACAAGCTCAAGGCCAGGGTCTATATCCACGCCGTGGACGCGGAGACCGAGATCACCATGGACTTCAACCGCGGAAGCCTCACCGTTTACGGCGGCAAGGAGGGCAAGCCGGACCTGTCCATCGAGACCGACGCCGCCTCCCTTCTCGACCTGGCCAACCTGAAGATAAAGTACGGCATGCCCTGGTATTTCGACGAGACGGGCATGGGAGTGGTGAAAAAGCTCCTCAAGCGGGAGCTGAAGATCAAGGGCATGGTCACCCACCTGGGAGACCTTACCAGGCTATCAAAGATCATGTCCCTAAAATGAGACGGGTAAAGAGAGTGCCTGCGAAAAGCGCTGCGGATGGCG
>JACVJG010000098.1 GCA_015711875.1 Candidatus Solincola jinzensis
CCACCTTCTCCATGCGCTCGTCGAGCAGGGGGATGCCGCGCTCGAAGAGCTCCCGGGCTTTGCGGTAGGCCTGCATCCTCAGCGGGGTGTCTCCGGGGAAGGCGCTCACCGTGTAGTAGGTCATGGCCTTGATGAGGCGGTCGACAGCCTCCCCTTTCCGCTCCTCCCCGCCCGCGTCCAGCAGCCTATCCCCCTCCTCCTCCCAGCCGCGGGCGACGGCGTTCCAGTAGCCGCACCACGCGGACTCCTCGAAGGACTTAAGGCCGTCGAGCTGGCGCCCGAACTCCTCGGGGTCGAGGCCTCCCATGTTGGCGTAGCGCAGGCGGAAGAGCTGGGGGAGGAAGAAGCGCACCCCCAGGCGGCGCGCCGCCCTCTCCGTCTGCCCGGATACCAGGCAGAGGGTAGTGAAAATGTCCTTGGCCAAGGATGCCGGTTTCATCTCTCACCTCTCCATCATCTTCTTCAGCCATGCCGCTACCGGCGGGACGATGTCGTCCACGTAGTCCGTCATCACCAGATGCGGTGCGTCGGGAAGGTAGAGGAACTCCTTCTCGCAGGCGAGACGGCCGTACACCCTGCGCACGTAGTCCTCGGGGAAGATGTTGTCCCGCCCGGCGTGCACCACCATAACCGGAACCTCTATCTCCTCCACCTTCCGGGCCATGGGGGTGGTGGGAAGTGAGTGGAGAGCGGAGAGGCTCACGGCGGTCAGCGCCAGGGGATCCTCCTTGAGAAACCGCGCCACGTCTGGGATGATGCGGCTGGGCTCGGCCTTCAGGTCGAGGTAGAGCGACACCGGGACCATCAGCATCCCCAGCGGCGAGTCCATGAGGGGTTTGAGCGCGGGGAGAAGGGGCATCAGGGGCTTGAACATCCCCGGCCGGCGGGTCATCCTCTCGTTGTCCGGCTCGTCGGGGGCGATGACGTTGTGGCAGACGGCGGCCTTCAGGCGCGGCTCCGCCGCGGCGCAGTAGTAGGCGACCATCCCTCCCTGGCTGGAGCCGGACACCGCCACCTTTTCCCCGTATGTCTCCATGGCGTGCCCGATGACCGCCAGGGCGTCCTCCACCAGCCGGCGCAGGGTGTACACCCCCCGCTTGCCGCTGCTCATGCCGTGGCCGCGGGGGTCGAAGCCCACCACGTTGAAGCCCTGCACGCTGAGTTTGTGCATGAACTCCACGTAGAGCAACGCATAGACGCTGGTGCCGGGCACGAAGACCACGACCGGGTCTCCCGGACTGCTGCGGAAGTGGTAGAGAGCCAGCCTGCGGTCGCCCAGGTCCAGCCACTCCTCCTCCCAGGTGCCGTAGAGGTCCCCCAGGCCCACCCTGATCATGAGGGACGCGGCATAGGCCCTCGCCTCCTGCTCCGAGGGCACCTTCTTGTTCATGCTGGCGTAGCTGTAGGCCGCCCAGCCCGCCATACCCACCGCCGCGGCGCCCGCGGCCTTTATCCCCTTCTTCACCTCAACCTCCCCTCGCTGTAAGCGCCTTTCCCTTCTCTTCCTCGACCTCCCAAGTGGCGACGGAGCGAGGCCGCCCACCAAAACGCCTTCCGCAACGCAAGCCCTGCCAAGGCGCGGTGCTGGCTTAATATGAGTGATGGCTCATTCATATCCGGTAGGCCATGATTACCATCATCGCTGGGGCCTGTCAAGGCCGCGGAGAACCGATGTGAGCGGCATTCATCCGCGAAAATAGAGGGCTTTCGGGCAAGTTGGAATACCTGCGCCTATGTGCGGCAACTATTATTTTTATTGTTTTATTTTTAACAATATTATTATATTTAAACACACAATATTACCGGAGGTGGAGGAATGGGGACGGAAAAACATCTCATGAGGATCGGCGAGTTGGAGAGGCTTTCGGGTGTGCCGCGCCACACCATCCACCAGTACCTGCGCCACGGGCTCCTGCCCCCTCCCGTGAAGACGGGCAAAACCATGGCCTACTACGACGAATCCCACCTCGCGCGCCTGTCCGAGATCGCGCGAGTAAAGGGCTCCGCGCGCGTGCCCCTCGCCTTCCTCAAGCGAGTGCTGGAGGAGAGCGGAGGGCCGGAAAAAGAGCGTGAGAGCGAAAAGGCCACTGCGATGGCCGGAAAGGAGCATGAGGAGGCGGTGGAGGCCCGCCGGCGGCGTATACGCGGCGCCGCTTTCGGGGTCTTCCTGGAAAAAGGATACCAACGCGCAAGGATACGGGACATCACCGAGGCGGCGGGCATATCCACGGGCACCTTCTACATCTACTACCGGGACAAGCGCGAGCTTTTCATGGAGGCCATCGACGACCTGATCCAGGGCACGGTGGAGGAGCTGGAGCGTGCCGCGGCCAAGGAGGGTGATTTCCTCAAGGCGGCAGCCACCATCGCCCGTTTCTATATCGAGAATTACGGCCGTTTCTCGGCTATAATCAACCAACTGCGCGGGCTGATGGCTTCCGCGGAGCCCTCCGCCCGGGACGCATTCGTCTCCCTTCACAACCGCATGGCTGACCCCATCGTGCGCCAAATACGCGTCGCGGTGGAGAGGGGAACGATACGCGATCTCGACCCGGAGCTGCTGGCGCGCGCCATCATGGGCATGGTGGAGTTCCTCGCCATCCGCCTTTCCTTCGACGACCGCTACAGCCCCTCTCAGGCGGTGACCTTTTTCCTCGACCTCCTCCTCAACGGCGCAACTCCCTTAATGAATAGGGTCTCAGGCATAAAGCCTTGAGTTTTAGCTAGGATCATGGAAAACAACACATGCATAATGCATGCCTTATTTCAGGGCCTGGTCCCGTTCCCCGGGTTTATCCATGGCGTCTCCGGGCAATAATCATGGTTGGCCGGACGGGTGGCCACGATGGGGCGGCACGGAGATAACGGGATCACGGACCATGGCGGAAACGGCTAGCGGAAACAAAGTCGCGGTGAAAAGGAACCGGCTGCTGTGGCTGCTCTACCAGCCTTACAAATGGCTGGTGTTCGCTCCCCTGTTCGTCCTCTCCACGTGCTTTTTCGTCGGGCTGGGTGTTATTTTCATATTTCTCTTCGACGACCGGGTCGCCAACCGCACCACCGGGGTGTGGTGGTCTCGCTTCAACGCCTACATGACCCCTATACGGGTCGAGGTCACCGGCCGCGAGAACATCATGAAAGGGCAGTCATATATCGTATGCTCCAACCACCAGAGCTCCTACGATATCTTCCTCCTTTTCGGGTGGCTGGGCATCGACCTCAAGTGGGTGATAAAAAAAGAGCTGCGCGCCTATCCCGTTTTCGGTTACGCGGTGGAGAAAGGCGGAAACATCGTAATCGACCGCTCCAACCCCAGGGAAGCCTACCAGTCACTGGAGAAGGCGCGCGAGAAAGTGGCCGGCGGTACCTCCATCATCATGCTGCCCGAGGGAACGCGCAGCCGCACCGGGGAACTGGGCGAGTTCAAAAAAGGCGCTTTCGTGCTGGCGAGAGAGCTCGACCTGCCCATCCTCCCGGTGAGCATCTCCGGCACCAGGAAGATCCTTCCTCCCAAGACCCTGGACCTGTTCCCCGGGAGGGCAACCATGAAGGTCCATCCCCCGGTGGACATAAACGCCTACGCGGACCAGCCCCTGGAAAAGCTCATCCATGACGTGAGGGAGATGATACGCACAGGGATCGAGGGCGCATGAATATCCCTTTTTATGGAAACCGGGGCGCGACCTCCGCCGGCCTGGAAGCGAAGACGCCCTTGATGACGCCGGCATCGCCTTGAAAGGAGTTTGAGGATGAACATAGCGCAGACGATAATGGCCGCGGCGATAACCGCTTTCGCCTATTTCACCCTTTTATTCGTCATCGCCCAGGCGCTCAAGGACAACAGCATCCTGGATATCGCCTGGGGCCCGAGTTTCATCGTCACTTCGTGGGTCGCCCTCGCCGCCAATCTCGCGCGGAGCCCGGAGGGGGTGGCCTTCGGGGCTCGCCAGTACCTGGTGGCGGCCCTGGTCACGGTCTGGGGGCTGAGGCTGGGCATACGCATCTACCGGCGCAACCGCGGCAGGGGCGAGGACCCGCGTTACGTCAAGTTCCGCCAGGAGTGGGGCAGGTGGTTCACGCTGCGCAGCTATTTCCAGCTCTTCCTCTTCCAGGCCCTCATCCTCATGCTCAACGTCACCCCGGTGCTGCTCATCGTCTCAGGGAACAGGGAGACGCTGGCCTGGTCGGATTACCTAGGCCTGGCCATCTGGGTGGTGGGCTTTCTCTTCGAGTCCGTCGGCGACTACCAGCTCGATTCCTTCCTCAAGATACCGGAGAACCGCGGCACCATCATCGATCGCGGCCTGTGGCGTTATACCCGCCACCCCAACTACTTCGGGGAGGCCACCATGTGGTGGGGCATCTTCGTCATCGCCCTCAACCAGCCCTGGGGCTGGATAGGGGTGATCGGGCCCCTGGTGATAACCGGCATGCTGCTTTTCGTGTCCGGCGTCCCCATGACCGAGAGGATGATGGAGAGGACGCCGGGATGGGAGGAGTACAAGCGCACCACGAGCATGTTCATCCCCTGGTTCAAGAAGGCGGGGTGACGCGCTGATGGCGTTACGGGGCAAGCGCTCTCCTGAAAAAACTGGAGGTCCACGATGAAAGAATATGCCATCGGATATTTCGCCTTCCTCGTTCCCATGCTGGCCATCGACTCGGTATGGCTTTTCACCATGTCCAGGAGATTCTACTCCACCCATATCGGGTCGTTGCTGGCGGACAAGGCGAGGCTGCTGCCCGCCGCCATATTCTATCTCGTCTACGCCTTCGGTGCGGCGGTGCTGGTGGTGGTGCGGGCGGTGAGCAACGAGACCGGCTACCTCAAGACCTTTTTCCTGGGCGCCATCCTGGGCCTCTTCGCCTACGCCACCTACGACCTCACCAACCAGGCCACCCTCAAGGAATGGCCGGTGGTGGTGACCCTGGTGGACCTGGTCTGGGGGGCCTTGCTCACCGGCACGGTGAGCGTCATCGCCGTCTCCATCACCCGCGCCCTCACTTGAAGCCCCGGGCTCTTCGCCGCTCGACACTGAGGTGCCTCGGGGATCCGCGCGAGACGATGGGCAAGCAGGCGCGCGATGTTATAAGCCGCCAAGAAGAGATCGGGCACCTTGCGCGCGCCTAACGGAAATATCAAAGAAGTAATAGAGGGCCTGTAAGGCACCCTTATCGCAACCGCACGCTGCTGCGCTTAAAGGTTCTCAAAAGCAGGAGGATCAGCGTTTTCGCCCGCTGATCTCGCCGCACAGCTTACGGAGAAAGCACATCACTCCGCCATCGCATGCATCCGGCGGGAAAGGCAGCGTTTTCGCCCGCTGATCTCGCCGCACAGCCACCCTGTAGGGCTGCGATTGAATGAGCTCCGGCGGTTTTCATCCTCCTGCTATAATTGCCCCCGCTCAAAGGTCGCAATGCGTTCATGGTCCCGGCCATAAGCGGAGAGGAGCAAAGTACGTATATAGAGGATCACGACATGTCCCGGGAGTAAACCTGAAGAGCGAGATAACCACGTGACGGCGATGGGCACCTCGCCCGGGGCTGCGGTCACGGGTTCTCATTCGAAGCCGGTCATGTCGATGACGGTGGCGATATCCGCGCCGCGAGCGCGCTCGAGGCAAGCGATCAATTCGGCCGCGCTGGAGACCTTCTCGCCCGCGAGCCCGAAGCCCTCCGCCACCCCTTTCCAGTCGAAGGGCTCGCCCACCACGCATACCGTCACCGCCACGCCCTCGCGCCGCGCCGTCTCCAATTCCTGGACGTGGTGCAGAAGGGAGGCGGTGTCGCACAATGCCGTCACGCTCTCCCGCGGTCTCGCCAGCTTCACCCCCATGGCCATGGGCAGACCGTAGCCCGTTCCCCTCATGCCATGGGAGTGGTAACGGGTATCGCAGGCGGCGGCAGGGCAGAGGAGAGAGCCCCAGTAATACGATTCGCGGCCATCCAGCACCAGAAGATCGCTCTTGCCCAGCGTTTCCCCGACGGCGATGGCCGCCTGCCCCGCGGCATTCCCCCTCGCATCGCTCCTCAAGCTCGCGAGGGATTTCTCGAAATCCTCCCTGCACGCCCTGCGCCATCGTTCCCTCTCCGACGGCGCCTCCTCGCAACCCCGCTCCAGTGCCTGGCAGATCGAGGCGGCATCTCCGGCAAGGGCGACATCCACGGGCCCAAGGTATCCTAGGAGCTCCGGCTCAGGCGAGGTCTGGATGACGCGTACTCCAGCGCGGTCAACCATTCCCAGCAACTCCTCCTGCTCGCTCAGCACCATCCCCACCATGAGCACGAGATCGGCCTCTCCCAGGGCCCTGGAAAGGTTATCCAGGGCGGGATGCCCGATCACGCCGACATAGCCTGTATCGTCTGCCCCCAACGCGGAAAGGGCCGAGGGGGCCAGGGCCACCGGCGCCCGCAGGCGCGCGGCCAGCGAGGCCAGCCCCTCCCAAGCTCCCTCCCTGAGCACGCTCAACCCCGCCGCCACCAACGGCCTTCTCGAGGCCTCCACCAGGCGACACGCCTCCGCCGCCGCGTCCGCGTCGGGGAGAAAATGGCCCGAGAAGCGCGTGATGCCCGCAGGAGGTATGAGCTCCCGCAGCCTCTTCTCCGTCACCGCGTGATACTCGAAGAAGACGTCCACGGGCACATCCATATGCACCGGTCCCCGCTCTCCCGAAAGGGCTTCGCGCAGGGCCCTCTGCACCAGCCGTGGAAGGCGCTTCCAGTTATATCCGATGCAGTTCCAGCGCGTGACGCCGGAAAGCATGTCCGCCTGATAACATCCCTGCAGGGACTCCTGGGCAGGATACATCTTCCAGCTCTGCACCTGGGGAGAGATGGAGAAGATGGGGACGTGGTCTCCCCAGGCGTAGGCGGTGCCCGCCACCGAATAGACGGCTCCCGCCCCCACGGTGGAGATGACCACCGCCGGCTTACCGGCCGCGCGCGCGTATCCGTCGGCCATCATGGCTCCCGCCGCCTCGTTACGCGGCACCACCAGCCTGAGTTTGGGATCTCTGCCGATGGCGTCGAAAAGGGGGGTGATCTGCCCTCCCAGTATGCCGATGAAATGGTCCACCCCCTCCTGGGCGAGGGTCCTTGCCACGAGGTCTCCTCCGGTCATGAAGCGCATCCCGTCACCCCCTTTACCTGAGATCCCTGTCCAACAGGATGTTGATGCCATACTTGGCCCGACTCACAAGCCTGCGGTCTATCTTTATCTTGGGGATGCCCAAAGCCCGCAGGAGGTTGAAGCGCACGCCCTCGAACTCCCCCAGGGCGAAGCTCAGCAGGGGCTCGGGGAAGGTGTCGCGGTCTACTCTCACGTCCAGAACCGCCGGTAGTCCCGATACCCTCGCCTCCCTGAAGGCCGGCCCTATGTCCTCCGCCCTTTCAACCCTCCTCCCGTAGCAGCCGAAGCCGCGGGCGATGTTCGCGTAGTCTATATCGCCCAGCATGGCGCCCACGTAGCGAGCGCCGAAGAAGAGGTCCTGACAGCCTTTGATCATGTTCCAGCAGCCGTCATTGAATATCACCACCACGAAATCCATGCCTGCGCGGCGCGCCGTCTCCAGCTCCTGCACGTTGTACAGGAACGACCCGTCACCCTGGATGAGCACCAGCGGCCTTTCGGGATCCGCGGCCTTGATGCCCATGGCGAAGGGTATGCCGCACCCCAGCGTTCCCATACCCGCCGGGAAGAAAGCGCTCTGCGGGCGGTGGGGCATGCAGAACATCCCCGCCCACAGGGCGGTGTTGCCGCCGTCGATGGCGATGAAGGCCTCGGGTTCCGCCATTTCCCTTATGGCGCGGGCGAGATACCCGGGATGGATAAGCGGCCAGCCGGCATGGGCCTCCCCCTCCACCCGCTGCCGCCAACGGCGCCTCACTGCCTGCAGGTGGTCCAGCCAGGGCCGGTGAGCGGGGTTGGGCTTGACCGCCCCGGAGCGGACGATCTCCAACATCTGCGAGAGCACCGCCCCCGCGTCCCCCAGGATGGAGATGTGAGCGGGGATGTTAAGGCACATGTTCACGGGGTCGATGTCCACCTGGATGAAGCGGATGTCAGCGTTCCAGAAAGGCGGTTGCCCGAATCCTTCCAGGCCGCCCACGGCGCTCCCCACCACCAGCGCGCAATCCGCGCGCTTGATGGCGCGGTGGAAGGCCTCACCGCCCACGTAGCTGGGGCCCCCTATATAGAAGGGGTTGTCGCCTAGTATGGTGCCCTCCCCCGCCATGGAGGTGGAGGCGGGGATCTCCAGGGCCCGCACCAGCGCGTCCATCTCCTCCCAGGCGCCGGCGTGTACCACCCCGCCCCCGGAGAG
>MU158541.1:0-5929 GCA_015711875.1 Candidatus Solincola jinzensis
ACGTCTTTGGCGGTGAGCAGGCGCAGCGCCTCCTCGAGAGGGAGTTCCCGGATGGCCTGCTCCACGCGGGGAAGCAGCTCCGCCTTGCCAAGTATACGCTGCGGGGTGTTGAGGCCTTTGGCGTCCTCCATGCCGAGGGCCTCGCAAAGCCCGTTCCAGAACCAGTCCTCATGGGCAATGCCGATGACCAGGTGTTTAGCGTCCGCGGTCTCGAAGATGCCGTAGTGGGGCGTGGCGTGGAGGGGGTTGATGGTGGGCACCTCGCCCGTCTCAAGGTAGGGACCCAAGCTGTTGTGCAAGAGGAACACCACGCAATCCAGCATGGCCATGTCCACGTACTGCCCCTTGCCCGTCTTGTCCCGTGCCAGCAGAGCAGCCTGGATGGCGATGACGGAGTTAAGGGCGGAGGCGATATCGGCCACCTCGAATCCCAGCACCACGGGATTGCCCTCCTTGTCCCTGGTCAACCCGAGTACCCCGCCCATGGCCATGTAGTTGATGTCATGGCCGGGGCGATCGCGGTAGGGGCCGTCCTGGCCGAATCCACTGATGGAACAGTAGATGATGCGGGGGTTCAAGGCTTTCAAGGTCTCATAGTCCACCCCCAGTCGAGCGGTGGTGCCGGGGCGGAAACCCTCCACCACCACGTCCGCGGTTCGCGCCAGGCGCCGGAAGGCCTCCTGCGCCCCGGGATGTTTTAGATTAAGCGCTATGCTTTTCTTGTTCCGGTTTATCTGGTTGAAAAGAAAGCGGAAGGTGCGGGCGTGATCCCCGGTGCCCGGTGGCTCCACCTTGATGACCTCCGCACCCAGGTCGGCGAGGATCATGGTGCAGAGAGGTCCGGGATATAGTTGTGAGAGGTCCAGTACGCGTGTTCCTTCCAGGGGCGCGGTCATGGGATCAACCTCCTTATCGCTCGCTTTCGTCCCCTGTGATTATAGATAAAGAAAGGCACGCGGTCTTCTTTCCGGCGTTAAGGGAAACAGGGAAGAGAGGCCTTTAGAGAAGGCGAATCGGGAAAAAGGATGTCCGCGTAGCTTGTGGAGCCCACGCCGGCATAAAGGGCGCGCATTCCCCCGCCGAAGTGGCAAGAGGGCGAGAAATGGTCGGGGTGAGAGGATTTGAACCTCCGACCTCGGCGTCCCGAACGCCGCGCGCTGACCAAACTGCGCCACACCCCGACCGAACGTTTGTTATGCTGTTGTCAACACTGCCCGTCAATCTCCGGCAGTTTAATATTATACATAGCGAGACGCTCCAGCGCTAAGCTCGTGCCGTAAAAGCTCGATCACAGGCCTTGCGGTTTTCTCCTCCATCCCGTCCACGCTCTTCGCTCGGGATCCCGGACATGATGCCGTTCGTAGCCTTGAGCGGCTGCCGCTTCAGGCCGGTGTCGTCGTTTTAGGAGACGGCACGGCTCGTGGCGCAAGGCCCGCGAGCCCCGGTGGCACGGAAGGGGTCCCGATGCGTGGACGAGTCATGGACACCCCCTATGGTTGCCGGTGAGCGATGAAGGGGGAATAATGGAGTTGGCCGTTGCCGGCCCCGCATCACCTCACATCGCGGCGACAGGTTGCCCCGGATGGGATGGTACGCCGCGGGCCGGCGAGGAGGCATCCAGGTTTCCTTGGCGCAAGTTTGCGTTTACCTGTTAAAGGGGAGGCAAATGGGTTATCCCAGGGAAGTGGTAAAGGCTTTTCTCTCCCTGTGGCCGTTCACCCATCTGGTGAAGAGGCTGAGTCCCTATACCCCTTTTCGGCAGCTCTTCGCCCCCCTGGTAAGGGAGGAGATATTCAAGGTGACTTTTATCCCGGTATGCGAGGATATCCCCACCCCCCAGAACACCGCGCTGCCGCGCCAGGCCATCGCTGAGCTGATCAAAGCCTCCTCGCACCGCTTCATCCATAACGGCTGTATATGCCGCAACCAGGAGGGATGTGAGAACTATCCTCGGGACCTCGGCTGCATCTTTCTCGGAGAGGCGGCGGCTCATCTCCACCCCTCCCTCGGGCATCGGGCGGGGGTGGAGGAATGCCTGGAGCACCTGGAGAAGGCATCGGAGACCGGGCTTACCGGCATGATCGGCCGCATCTGGTTCGATGCCACCACCTTGGGGCTGCTGAGCGACTTCCGCAACTTCCTGGTGGTGTGCTTCTGCTGCGACTGTTGCTGCCTGGTGCGCACGGACATGCGCGAGGCCGGCAAGGGATTCAAGGACACCATCCGCAGGCTGGAGTCGGTGCGGGTCGCGGTGGGGGATGCCTGCGCGGGTTGCGGGAAATGCGTCGATACCTGTTTCGTGGGGGCGGCGTCACTGGTAAGCGGCCGGTCTTTCATAGACCCTGAAATGTGCAAGGGCTGTGGGCGTTGCGCCCTGGCGTGCCCGCAGCGCGCCATAAAGGTGGAGTTCGATAGCGGTGACGCTCTCTTCCGGGAACTGCTGGCGCGCGTCTCGCCGGTGATCAAGCCTTTTGGGCTTGAGGGAAAAGGATAAACGCGGTTGAACCGCCGTCCGGTGGCAGCGGGGAGGACGTTAAAGGAGCTCCCCCGGAGCACGGTTTTCAGGAATAGGGAAAGACGCGGTTGATCGCTCTGCTGTGGGGGAATAGTCTTTGCGTATGATCACATGCGGCGGGTGCGGACGCGAGATAGACCTTGCAGGCGTGGAAGCGGGAGCGCGTTTCCTATGCGCCCGCTGCCTGCACCTGGAAGTCGCCGGTCCCGCGCCGCGCCGCGTCCTCGGCCATAGGGCTTTCCTGGCGGTTATCATGGTCTTGCTCTCAGCGATTCAAGCGGCGGGCATCGCTCTATGCGTCCTTTACCTCATCGGCGCCGGGAACGTCGCCTGGTTCGTGGCGCTCATGGCGTTGATGATCGGCGTGGCGGTGAGCGTCGCGTCGGCCCTCGCCCGGAAAAGAAACCTCGCTTATGTCGAGGCCACGCTCTTTCTCCCGCTGAGCGTGTGGGTTTTCGCGCGCATCTCGGCTCCCGGGACCTACGCCGACTACAAAGGGCCTCTGATCATCGGCGGGATGGTGTTTCTGGTGGCGGGCGCCATCTCCCTTTACCTCTACGTAAGGGATTCACGCCGCCTGCCGAGGTTGTAGGCGAAGCCGGAGGGGGTGGGGGATTGAGCTGGTGGGATCGAATGCTCTGGGAACTCGGCTTCGCCATCTGCCACCAGGATGCGGACACGCTGCTGCGCTTTGGAGAACGCCCTCTTTTTGTGTGTTCCCGAGACACCGGCATCTTCGTATCCTTCTTCAGCGTGCTCCTGGCGCTTTCTTTCCTGCGCGGCAGGGAGAGAGCGGGATACCCGCCCCTCTATGTCCTGGGCGCCGCCGCGACAGGGGTGCTCTTTCTCGCCTGGGACGGATTTACCAGCTACCTGGCCCTCAGGGAGACCACTAACCTCATCCGCTTTCTCAGCGGCTTCGCTGCGGGGGGAGGCATGGCTTTTCCGGCGGCGGCGCTGGTCAACCGCGTGGTTTTCGGCGGGGATCGCGCTTTGAGGGTGGGCTCCGAGGTCAGTGACCTCGCCTGGGCGGGAATGGCGGCGACGGCCACGATGGCCTTGTACCTCTGGCGGCCCGGCATCCTCTATGTTATCGCCCAGGCATGGCTGGCGGTGAGCGTCCTGGGCACCCTGTGGGCGCTCAACCTGCTCCTGGTCTACCTTCTAAGGGGCAGGGAAGGGGTCGGCATGGTGCCGGCCTACGCCGCCGTCGCCGCGGCCATGGTAGCCTTGGAGCTGACCGGCTCCTATTACCTCCACCGCCTCATGGAGGCCAGGTCTTCCATGCGCAGTGGATGTACGTTGCCTTAACAGGGCAGCGCTTTCCTTTGCGATTCATAACCATTTATTGCCAATACGTGAATGACGGGCGTGACCGTACGTCCAGCTTGGCTCACCCTCAGAGGCTGTGGGGGGCGTCCCCCACGGAAAGCAGTAAACTTCTGCTTGGCTTTCGTGCGAGGCGGATAAGGTGGATATGCTTTTTAAAGGGTTTGGCGCGTGGGACGTGGAATAATGTTCTAAAAGGCGCCGAGAGGGGCAGCGGTTCGCTTGGGCCGCCATGATCGGAGGTCAGATATGCACGCTAAAAAGGAAAGGATGAGGGTGGAGATTTACACCACCACCCACCGTATAGTGGCCGACCTGCATGTCTTCGCGGGAGCGCGGCTTACGGACATCATGCAGTCCAGGGAGACCTCTTCCTTCTTTGCCCTTACCGACGTGGAGGTTTACGAGCTTGCCACGGGCCGGGAGGTTTTCAGGACCGATTTCATAGACGTCAACCGCAGCCATATCGTCATGCTCCGCCCCCTGGAGAAACCGCCGGCCACCGCTCCCCGCGAGGGCATGAGGCCCGGGTTCTAGGGGCCGGAAACCATCCGTTTTTGCAGACTTGACGGGAGCCTTCCGGGACGGCCCCGTCTTTTTCTCCTTATGGATCGGCGTCCTCAATCAGTAAGGCGGGCATGCGGCACCTATGCCGGCATGAGCCAGGTCGATATCCCGATGCCACCGCGTGTCGCGTGCGTGTTTAACCCGGCCTTTAGGCCTGCCTTTAAGGGTTTGAGGGCATGGCCGCACCGGACTCCAAAAGAGACTTTGGGCTTCAAAAGCTGGTTCACTTGATGGGATATTGAACGGGACGACGCGATCTCTGGTTTCCGCCTGCGATAATATCAGCCGTCAGGCAAGCGATGGAAGCAAGCTCGTGTCTTCGCGAGAAAGGTGGCAGCAGAAAAGCGAAACCCTGCGATATCGTTTCACATACGCTGACGGGTGGAGGCGGAACGTGCAGTCTCCTGCAAGCAGCAGAAAAACGAAAACCCTGGCGTATCGTCTCACAGGTGGGTGAGGCGGCGGGGAGCGAGGAACTCCCCAGGGTCAGCGAGGGCCATCTCCACCGACGCCAGCATCTTATCCCGGTCCTCGGGAAGATGCCCATAGATGGGGAGGTAGTTGGAGATGTGGTCGGACAGAAACCAGGCGTCCTCCACCTCCAGCATCCCCAGTATGACCTGAAGCTCGCGCATGATGGTCTCGCCGGAGGCTTCACGGAACCGGCCCTCACGCGCCTCCTCGTAGAGCGGGATACCCGGCAGGAGGGCCAGGGTGCGAGGACGAATATAATGCGGCTGCATGGCGTTTAGTACCCGGGCGGTGTTCTCGGCGTGCTGCCGCCAGAGGTCTTCGCCTCCCAGGCCGAGCAGTATATATACCGAGAGGTCTATTCCCGCTCCCTTGACCCTCCTTGCGGCTTCGATCATCCCTGCCGAGTCCACCCCTTTGTCCATGCGCTCCAGGATCGCGTCATCGCCCGATTCCAGCCCGAGATATATGATGTCCAGCCCCGCCTCGCGAAGCCTCCTCAGGGCCTCCTGCGGCTTTCCCTTCAGGAAGCGCGCCCCTCCGTAGCTGGATACCCGCTCCGCCTCGGGGAAGAGGTCGCGCGCGTAGGAGATGATGTCCGCCAGCTTCTCGGAGTTCATGGCCACGGTGTTGCCGTCGGCCAGGAAGATGGAGGGTACGTATGAGTACAACAGCCTTGCCCTCCGCAGGTCCGCTTTTACCTCTTCGGGTTCGCGAACGCGGTATCTCTTCATCTTGTACATACCGCAGAATACACAGCGGTTGTGAGGGCAGCCCAGGGTTACCTGCACGATGAGGCTGTTAGCCTCGCACGGTGGCCTGAAAAGAGGTTCCTCGTACTGCAACATCGCGATTACCTCCCTGTGATCATTATAAGGGGAAGGTAAAGGGAAGGGAGTGGGGAAAAGAACAGCCGCCCGCGCTGAAACGTGATCATGAGGGATAAGAGCGATGATGTCACGGCAAACGGGGCCGGCCGTGCTCCTCTATTCTTGGGGAAAAGTCGGAGCGGGGACCTTTGCCGGCGGCCACATGAGAAACATCCCG
>MU158541.1:5939-8143 GCA_015711875.1 Candidatus Solincola jinzensis
CTTTGGCAGGCGAACCCCTGGCAGGCTCCTTTGCCGCTATATCGTGGGGGCGTCGGCGTCGCAGGCGAGCTCCGCCTCGAGGCCCGCGGTGTCGCTCGCCACCTTGCCGTCTCGCAGGGTTATCACCCGGCGGGTATAATCCGCCACCATGGGATCGTGGGTGACGATGGCGAAGGTCTGCCCGGTCTCGCGGTTCAGGTCCCGCATGAGCTCTATGACCCGACAGGTGTTCTGGGTATCCAGCTCACCGGTGGGCTCGTCCGCGAGCACCAGCATAGGCCTGGTGACCAGGGCGCGGGCGATGGCCACACGCTGTTGTTCCCCGCCCGAGAGCTGACCGGGGCGGTTATCCGCGCGGTCCTTGAGTCCCACCATCTCCAGGGCTTCCATGGCGCGGCGACGCCTTTCGGGCGCGGGTACCTTCAGGTAACGCAGGGGAAGCTCCACGTTCTCGCGCGCGTTGAGCACCGGGAGCAGGTTGAATTCCTGGAAGACGAAACCGATCTTCTCCCTCCGCAGCCGAGTGAGCTCTCTCGGGGACAGCCCCCGCGTCTCCCTGCCCTCCACGGAGATGCTTCCCGATGTGGGGGCGTCAAGAAGGCCGATGAGATGCAGGAGGGTGGTTTTTCCCGAGCCGGAGGGGCCCACGATGGAAAGGAACTCTCCCGCCTCGATGTCGAGGTCCAGGCCGTCAACGGCCTTGATCTCCGTGGGCCCTATCCTGTAGACCTTGCTGACTCCTCGTGCCGTTATCATGGTCTCAATCCTCCCTCAGCGCCTCTATGGGCTTCAAGCGCGCGGCCCGGAAGGCGGGGAAAAGTCCCGCCACCGTGCCCAGAAAGGTGGCGAAGATGACGGGACCTACCACCACCGTAGGGGTCACGGCGAAGACCGTGACCTGGCTGGATGAGGTGGCGTTGTTGAGAAGGTATACTGCCAGCAAACCCGCCAGGACCCCGATAACGCCGCCGAAAAAGCCGATCATGGCCGATTCCAGGAGGTATTCCGAGAGCACCGAGCTCGTCTCCGCCCCTATTGCCTTCTTGAGGCCGATCTCCCTGGTGCGTTCCGAAACGGACATGATCATGGTGTTGATGATGGACAGCCCGCCAACCACCAGGGCTATGAAGCCTATGCCCAGCAAGATGGCGTTGAAGATCAGGCTGAACTGGGAAATCTGTTTCTCGGCCTCGGAGGGTGAGATGACCTTGACCCCGTCCACGCTCTCATCGATGCGCGCGGCAAGCTCCTCGGCGTCCGTCCCTTCCTCTGGGATGACGTCGATGGTGGCGGCGATGTCTTCCACCTGGAAATAGGGGTTGACCTCGCGGAAAAGGTCCAGGGCGTCCCGGTATGACACGAAGGCGAAGCCGTCCGGGGCGGACAGGGTGGGGGCGTATATACCTACCACCTCAAAATCCCTGCCCCTAAGCTCCACCTTATCCCCCACATCCGCCTTGAACTTCTCCGCAAGAGTGGAGCCGAGCACCACCCTGCCCTCGTCCCCTTCCCGCAGAATACGCCCGCGGTCGAGCTCGATGAGCTGCAGGAGGTCCTGTGCTTTGCTCAACTCCGCACCCACGATGAGTTCCGGCGCCCCGAAGCCGGTGCTCTGGTCGGAGAGAAGCAGGCCGAACCCCGCCACGGCGCTCTTCACTCCCGGCACCGCCTCGATCTCATCCACCTTGGAGAGCTCCAGATAGCGGTCGGAGCCCCCAAAAAGGCTGCTCCCCGAGGGCACCACGGATATCTTGCTGGTGAACCAGGTCTCCGCCCCTTTCACCTGCTGGTTCAGGCGCGCGGACAGGGCACCCAGCACCGTGAGGGCGAAGATGCCCACTACGATCCCAAAAACGGTCAAGAGGGTTCGCGCTCTCCGCCTCCACATATTCCTCAAGACATATTTGAGCAATCCATACCTCCGCTAGCGAACTCAGCGTTAACTGTCCCAACTCTTCTACCTTGCCTATTATTGACGCTTTACGTAGATATGTAACCCGGGACGCGAGAGGATATAAAAGGGTTAGGTTCGACAAACGATGCGGGGAGCAACGAGTCATCGGGGGGAACGGTCCCTTATCATGACCCGAGCGTCGAGCTCCTCTTCGCGGCCCAAGCGGTGGCGGGTGCCAGCGCGCACGACCCCTCGCGGCAGCCGTGCCCCGCCCGCGCGGGAAGGATTACCCTACCATGCGGGCGGGCGT
>JACVJG010000101.1 GCA_015711875.1 Candidatus Solincola jinzensis
ACAGCTCTGGCACGTGCGTATATCGCCTCTTTAATAACATGGTCTTGCGTTTTATTCTAATACTTGATATTAATGCATGATCGATGAGGCCATTGCCATGCACAATGGCCATAGGCTACAACCCGCGTTATCATGGGAATTGGGGCGGGCAACAGATTTCATCAAACGCCTGGATCATAGGTCATGTTTCCCTCAGCCCCGTCGACGCCACGGCCCGTCTCTCGCCCTCGCGACAGTTACTAGGCTTTAAAAAAGATGCCCCTGCAGCTCCCTGTCTCCGAAAGGCCCGATCACCGTGGCGACCAGCTTTCTGGGGCCGAAGAGCTCTTTAGCGAGCTTGAGCACGTCCTCCGAGGTGACAGCGTCGATACGGGCGAGGAGTTCGTTCAGGCTCAGTATTTCTCCTCCACATACCTCGGCTTTCCCGATGCGGGTCATACGGCTGCCGCTGTCCTCTAAGCTGAGGACCAGGTTTCCCTTGATATGGTCTTTGGAACGGTTCAGCTCCTCCTCGCTCACGCCTTTCTCCGTGATGCGCGCGATCTCCTCCTTTATCAGCTCCATCACCGCCGAAACGTTTTCCGGGCTGGTCCCGGCGTACACAGCCACCAGCCCCGTCTCCACATACATGGAATGATAGGAGAAGATGGAGTAGGCCAGCGCCCTTTCCTCCCTGATCTTCTGAAAGAGTCGTGAGCTCATACCCCCACCCAGGATATTATCCAGCACCGCCAGGGCGAAGCGGGATGGGTGTTGCCTCGGCAGCCCCTGGGTTCCCAGCACTATATGCGCCTGCTCCGTGGGCCGGTCATAGACCACCGTATGCGGCCGTATCTCGGGGACGAAGGCATGCCGCGAGTTTTTCCCACCCTCGCCCTCGCAATCCATGAGGCGGTCAACGAGCTCCACCACCCGATCGTGATCGACGTTGCCGGCCGCCGCCACTACGATATTGCATGGCTTGTAATAAGCGCGATAAAAATCCGCTATCTCGCCGCTTCCCAAGGTCCGTATCACGTTCTGACTTCCCAGAACGCTCTGGCCCAAGGGATGGGATTCCCACAGGGCGGAAACGAAAAAATCATGGATAATATCGTCCGGCGAATCCTCGTGCATGGCGATCTCTTCCAGAATGACCTTTCTCTCGGCATCCACGTCCTGCGGGCGCATCAGGGAGCGGAGGAGCATGTCCGACATGATCTCGAAGGCATCGCCCAGCCTTTCATCAAGCACCTTGGAGTAGAAGCAGGTGTATTCCTTGGCAGAGAAGGCATTGAGCTCCCCTCCCATGGCGTCGAACTCCTCCGCGATGCGGCGCGCGGTACGCCTGGAGGTCCCCTTGAAAATTAGATGTTCTATGAAGTGGCTGATGCCCGAGAGCTCACGCGGCTCGTCGCGCGATCCCACCCCTACCCAGAAACCCGTGGTCACGCTGCGCAGGCTGGGCATCCGCTCCGTCAGGACGCGGATGCCGTTGCCGCGCTCCGTGCGTTGAAAATCGTTCTCTTGCATATGAGCAGGGCCCGCTCCCGGCCTCTCAGTCGCGCCGCTGGCGGAACTGATCCCCTTTGCCGCGCTCCCTGTCGCCCTGCCTGCCCTGCGGTCCCGAGGTACTCCTCGTCGGCTGCCTGGAGTTCCTGCGCTGGTCAGCACCGCGTGCGTCGTTGCGGCGTTCCTCGCGAGGCGGGGCTGACTCCGCTATGTGTTCGGGAACTTCGACATCTAGGGCCTTCAGGTTCACCCTTCCAAGCTTGTCTATCTCCGTTACCTCCACCTTCACGCGGTCCCCTACGTTTATAACGTCCTCGACCCTTGGTATGTGGCGGTCTGAGAGCCTGGAAATATGCACCAATCCCTCTTTGCCAGGGAGATATTCCACGAAAGCACCGAAACTGGTCGTGCGGGTCACCGTCCCCTCGAACTGCTCCCCGGGGCGCGCCTCCCTGATGATCTGCTCCACCATGAGACGAGCTCCCTGCGCGCTGGCCAGGTCCTTGGCGGTGATGAAAACACGTCCGTCATCCTCTATGTCCAGCTCGACGTCATGCTCGGCGACGATGCGATGTATGACCTTTCCGCCAGGCCCGATGACCTCACGGATCTTGTCCACCGGGACCTCGAAGGTGACCACGCGCGGCGCGTATGGGGAGAGTTCCTTGCGCGGCTCTGGTATCGCCTCCCTGATCTTGCGCAGCACATACATCCTCGCTTCCCTTGCCTGGGCAAGAGCGCGCTGCATGGTCTCAACGGTTATCCCCCGTATCTTCATGTCCATCTGAAGGGCGGTTACCCCCTCGTCAGTGCCCGCCACCTTGAAATCCATATCGCCGTACTTATCCTCGAAACCCTGGATATCGGTGAGCACCGCCACGCGTTCATCCTCCTTGATAAGCCCCATGGCGATACCCGCAACCGCCTTGTTGTCCTTCAGCGGCACGCCGGCATCCATGAGAGCCAGGCTGGAGGCGCATACCGAGGCCATAGAGGTGGAGCCGTTGGAGGAGAGTACCTCCGAGACCAGCCGTATGGTATAGGGAAAGCGGTCCTCATCAGGGATCAAGGTCACCAGCGCCCTTTCCGCCAATGCGCCGTGCCCTATCTCCCGGCGTCGAGGTCCGCGCAGGATACCTGTCTCGCCTACCGAGAAAGGCGGAAAATTGTAATGGTGCAGGAACCTCTTGCTCTCCTCGGGAGAGAGGTCGTCAATCCTCTGCATGTCGCTTATAGGCCCCAGCGTCAGCAGAGTCAGAACCTGCGTGAGACCGCGCTTGAAAAGGCCGGAACCATGGGTACGCGAAACCAGGCCGACCTCGCAGGTTATGGGGCGGATATCCTCGGGACGCCTGCCGTCTATGCGCGTATCCTCTTCTATGACCATCCGTCGCATGGCCTTGCCCACCAGCTCGTCGAAATACGCCCTGGCTCCCTCGAGGAGTTCATCGGGCGCGCCTTCCATCTCCGCTGGGAGCAATATCTCGTTTAGCAGGTTTTCGAGGGCGTGGTCTCTATCTGTTTTCTCGAGCTGGTTACCGGCGATCTCGCGCACCGCCTGCTCTACCCGCCTTTGCATATCTGGAAAGCGCGCGGCCACCGCCTCGAAATCGTAGGTCTTCAGGTTCACGCTGCGTTTCGCCTTGCCGATCTCCGCCGCCATTTGTTGCTGGATACGGATCATCTCGCGTATGCCCTGCTTGGAGAACTCCAGCGCGTCGACTATCTCGTCCTCGGGAACCTGCGAGGCGCCCGCTTCCACCATGATCACGTCCACCTCGTTGCTCTCAGGGTTGAGCACACCCGCTACAACCAAGTCGAGTCTGCTCTCGTCGAGCTCCTGCAGGGTAGGGTTCATGACCAGGCCGCGCGGAAGCAGTCCTACCCTCACCGCCCCGATGGGGCCGTTGAAGGGAATATCCGATATACAGAGGGCAGCGGATGCCCCGTTTATTGCCAGCACGTCGGGGGGGTTGGTCTGGTCGACGGAGAGTATGGTCGCGATCACTTGCACTTCTATGCGCATGCCCTCAGGGAAACTGGGGCGTAGGGGGCGATCGATCAACCTCGCGGTCAGGATGGATTTCTCGGAAGGCCTTCCCTCGCGGCGGAAGAACCCTCCAGGGATCTTTCCCGCCGCATACATGCGTTCCTCCACATCCACCACCAGGGGGAAGAAGTCGCGATCCACCTCATGCTTTGACCCCATGGCCGTGACCAGGATGTCAGTGCCCCCGCAGGATATCATCACCGCCCCGTCGGCCAGCAGGGCCAGCTTCCCTATCTCGAATTCTATGGTTTTACCGAAAACCTCGACCGAGTAATTTCTCGTTTCTTCGGTCATCTCCTGTCTCATCTCCATTCTGTTCGATCGAAACCGGGCTTTCCGGCATCAGATGTCTTTTTCAACGCCGGAGGCCCAGCCTCTCGATAAGCTCGCGGTAGCGCTCTACGTCCTTTTCCTTCAGGTAGTTCAATAGCCTTCTCCTCTTCCCCACCATTTTGAGCAGTCCACGCCTTGAATGGTGGTCTTTCTTGTGTACCTTGAGGTGCTCGGTGAGGTCCTCGATGCGCTTGGTGAGAATGGCTATCTGGACTTCCGCGGAGCCGGTGTCCTTTTCGTGAGACCTGTATTCCTCGATGATCTCAAGCTTGCGCTCACTGCTAAGGGGCATGCCTTTTCACCTCCTTTATCCCCTTAAGCCCAAGAAAGGAGACGGCACCCTCCTATCCTAGGCTTAGGTTGAGGCGGCCTTGACCGCCACTCCCCGCCCGCTGTCTCTACGCGGTCTTTGCCTGAAATATTACCACATCACCATCTAGGGATTGAAGGTCGCCCATCGGACGGCTAACGCCTCTCTTGCCTTCACTCAAGGGCGGTTTTGACGTCGCGGGCGATCTGCTCCATGAGAGTCTGTGCGTCCGGGAAGGTCATATCCCCACGCAACCTGCGTTTGAAGGATACCCCCAGATAGCGGTCGTACAGATCCTCTTCCCATCCGGGAATATGCACCTCGATACGCCTTCTCGCCGCGGCTCCCCGCACAAAGGTCCTGGCCTCTCCGATATAGGTCACCGCGGGATAGGCCCGGTGTTCCAGGTGAGCCTCTCCAGAATACACGCCGTTCGCAGGGACGCATCGGTTGTCGTGCACCTCGAGATTGGCGGTGGGAAACCCCAGTTTCCGTCCTCTGGCGTCGCCGCGCACCACCACCCCTTCGACCATGTAGTCCCATCCCAGACGTTGGTTCGCTCCCTCGATATCGCCTTTTTCCACTAGTCCCCTTATAACGGTGCTCGAGATCGCCTCGCCGTTCGCCCTCAATAAGGGAACCGCGTTCACCACAAGCCCGAAACGCCTCCCGACCTCGGCCATGAACGCCGTGTCACCCTCGCCCCCTCTTCCAAAGCGGAAATTCTCGCCAAGGACGACCTCCACCGCCCTCAACCTTCCCGCCAGGAAATCCTCAACGAAACCTCTCGCGGTCACTTTCGAAAAAGCCTCGTCGAAGTGCACCATCAGCACCATATCCACATCCAGCTCCTCAAGCAGGCGGAGCTTTTGCGCGCTGGAGGAAAGAAGCTTGGGATGCAAACCGGGCTTGAGAACCTCAAGGGGATGTCGGTCAAAGGTGAACACCACGCAACGCAGCCCCAGGGCACGCGCTCTTTCGTGCGCTATGGAGATGATGCGGCGATGCCCGAGATGAACACCGTCGAACATCCCTACCGTGACCACCGTCTCGCCGATGCCCTCCGGGATGGCATCGATCCCCGGTATTACCTCCATTTACCTTTCACCTCATCGAGAGTCTATGCGCGCTGTCGAAGGCAAGCGATCGATATGACCACTGCCCTGTTCTCTCATTTCAAATCCCATTCCCCAATAGCCGGAGCTGTTCGCTAACCTAGCCATGATGACCTTTCAGCCCATCCTGAGATCCCGCCTATGTTCCAACCACTCGCAGGGGGCGGGAGGAGAAAGGCCTGGCTCTCACCACCTTATGCACGGCCAGCAGCCCGCCTCTTCCCATCACCGCGACAACGTCCCCGCACTCAACCCTTTCGTTCATGTCAAGGAGCATTCTCTCTTCCAGGGCATGGCCGTTGACCACCGACGAGACCTGCTCCGCTTTGACTTCCACCGCCTTCATGCCCTCAAGTGCCCTGTGCATGGGTTGAACCACCGGCTCTCCCGCCTCAAGCCGGGTTCTCGCCTCCTCCAGGCTCAGTGCGTCCTCGACCTTGAAGGGTCCGGATGCCTCCCTGCGCAGGCGCTTGAGGGTACCTCCACAGTCGAGATCTGCCCCGATCCTGGCCGCCAACTCACGGACATAGGTGCCGGGTGAGCATTCTACCAGGAGATCCACCTCCGCCATATCGCCAATCCTGCGAAAGCCTGTCATCTTCATGTTATATATCCTCACACTTCGGCTTGGAAGCACCACCCGCTCTCCCTTGCGGGCATACCGGTATGCGGGTTTGCCGCGATGTTTGACCGCCGAATATGCCGGGGGTGTCTGTTCAAGTTCTCCCACCAGGCTGGAAATCGCCTTCTCAACCTCCTCGGGGTCTCCCGTAAATCCTCTCTTGTTCAGCACTTCTCCCTGCACATCAAGGGTGTCGGTCTCCATGCCGAGGAGCATACATGCAGAGTAGCGTTTGGGGTCTCCCGGGACGTAAGGGGCCAGCCCTGTCGCCCTTCCCACCAGCATCACCAGCAGGCCAGTGGCCATGGGATCCAGCGTCCCGAGGTGGCCGACCTTCACTCCACCCAGGATCTTCCTGACCTCTCTTACCATATCATGGGAAGTGGGGCCCTCCGGCTTGTCTATAAGCAACATCCCATGGAGCGAATCCTCACGCATGACCTTTCCGTAAAGCCTCCATCAACTCGACGATGCTGCCCTCCAGGTCCTTTTGAGAGGTGTAACCGGCCGCCATGGCGTGTCCACCTCCACCCATCATCCTGGCTATGGGAGCCACCTCCAAGTCATCATCTGAGCGCAGGCTAACCCTCACTGAACCATTGTCCAGCTCCTTGAAGAGGGCCACCACGGAGGCGCCCTTCACGCGCCGCAGATGGTCTATCAAATCTTCCGTCTCCGATAAAACCGCCCCGGTCTCCGCAAGGTCGTCCTGAGTGACATAGCTGAAAACAAGCCTCAGGTCGTCCTGCATCCGCGCGCGCCTCAAAGCGATGCCCAATAACCTGATATATTGCAATGATTGGTTCTCGTATATCTCCCTGGCCACGCCATGCACGTCAGCCCCTGCCTCCGCCAGGCGTGCGGCCAGGCTGAAAGCGGCCGGGGTGGTGTTGCGGTGTTGAAACCTTCCGGTGTCAGTCACCAGTCCCGCATATAGACAGGTAGCCACGCGTTCATCCAGTTTCCATGAAGCAGCTTCCGCCACCCTGTAGACCAGCTCTGCGGTTGAGGAGGCGGAGGGGTCCACGCAGTTGACGTCCGCGAAAAACCCGTTGTCCTCATGGTGGTCTATGTTCACCGTCAGATCGGCGCGCTCGAAGAAACCCTCGAGCGGACTCAGTCGTGATAGATTGCTGCAATCCAGGGCAACGAAAACGTCGCATCTCTTCGGAAGCTCCTCCGGCGCAAGCAACGCTTCCCTGCCGGGAAGGAAATCATATTGCGGCGGGTATTTATGGGGCTCAGGAAGGCAAGAGAACACCTGCTTACCCTCATTCTGGCTGATAATGGTAAAAGCCAGAAGAGAGCCGATACCGTCACCGTCGGGGTTGACGTGCGAGGTCGCTATCACCATTTCGGCTTTCCCGATCGCTTCTGCGGCTTTCTCGACCTCGCTCATTTCTCCTCCTCGCCGTCCAATCGTTTGAGAATGCCTTGGACCCGTTCGCTTACCTGCGCTCCGCGGTCTAAAAATATCCTCAGCTCTGGAGTGTACCTGATCCGTACCCTGCGTCCCAATTCCCGCCGCATGAAGCCCCTCGCCTTCTGCAGGGCTAGCATGCACATGTCCACCTCTTCTTCGCTTCCGAGCACGCTGAGCCATACTTTCGCCTGTCTGAGGTCAGGGCTTACCTCGACTCTGGTTACGGTAACGAAGCCCACTCGCGGATCTTTTATCTTCTCCTGGATAACCTCGCCGAGGGCTTCTCTGCATGCCTCGTTGATCCTTTTAAGGCGATCGGGGATCATCTCTCACGTTCCCGGGTCTAGTATGCCGCACTTCAAGGCTTGAATATGAAAAGGGGGGATTCCAGCACTTCAGCTTTGTCCATAGCCCTCACGCTGCGCTCGACATTGCTGAGAGTCTCTCGCACAGCGCTCTCGCTGTTGCTCACGCAGGTTATGCCGATGGTACAGACCTGCCAGAGGTCGTTCTTGTCCACCTCGGCGACGCAGACGTTGAAGCGATGGCGAGTGCGGTCGATGATGGACTTGATGACCTGGCGCTTTTCCTTCAACGTCCTGCATTGGGGCATATACAGCTCCATCCTGAGCGCGCCGACGAACATGGCGTCCTCCTCAGGACTCCGCCCCCGTTTCGCCTCTGGGGACCTCCCGCATCTCCACCACCTCTATGATGTCCCCCTCCTTTATGTCCTGGAAGTTCTC
>JACVJG010000102.1 GCA_015711875.1 Candidatus Solincola jinzensis
CATGGCAGCGCGGGCTTTCTTGTCGCCGCCTCAGCGTCAAAGCCACCCCTCGCACATAGCGGGGATCACGCGCCTCCCCTCGATGCAGGCTGGAGGATTCTGGTCATTGCGCGGCAAGATCCGTGATGGCGATCACGCCACTGCGGCGCCTTTTCGGTACCTCATGGCAGCGGAATCGCCGACTCTCAAAAAGCGTCGAGACCCTTGTGCGTAACATGGTCTCCGTTGGGGTGGATGCCCCAGGAAAAGCCCGGGCTTCAATACGTTACGGCGCCATCGGAGCATGCTACCATATTCTCGGTGACCGAAAGCATATCGGCTGTCTTCCACGCCGATTATTCCGCCGGTCGATGAACGCCTCGGCAGCGACAGAGAGGGGTGATGCGATGGCCTCGCATATTCTGGAGCGTTTCCGCCCTCTTTTCCATCCTCTCAGCATCGCGGTGGTGGGCGCCACGGACAACCCTTTTAAGCTCGGCTTTCATGCCCTTAACGCCGTCACCGCGGCGGGCTTCGATGGCGATGTCTATCCCGTCAACCCGAATGCGGGCGCCGAGATCCAGGGCATCAGGGCTTACCGTTCCATAAGGGAGCTTCCCCCTGGCGTGGACCTCTTTGTCTACGCCATCCCGGAAAGACTGGTGGTGCAGGCAGTAAGGGAATCGGTGGAAAGAGGGGGGAAGGCAGGTGTTATCTTCGCTGGAGGCTTTCGCGAAACGGGCCCGGAGGGGAGGCGCCTTCAGGAGGAGCTGGTGGAGATCGCCAACGCCGGGGGGATGAAGATCATCGGCCCTAACTGCATCGGTATCGTCAACAAGCAGGCGCGCCTCAACGCCACCTTCGCCAGTCCCCTGGCCTGGTTTCCGGAGGGAAACGTCTCGGTGGTGAGCCAGAGCGGAGGTATGGGAAACAGCATCCTCAACGAGATCATGGACGAGCAGGTGGGGATATCCAAGTTCATAAGCATAGGCAACCGCGCAAACGTGGATTTCGCGGATATGGTGGAGTATCTGGCCGAGGACCCACATACCGCCGTGATCTGCCTCTTCATCGAAGGACTGGACGACGGCGCCGCCTTCCTGGAGAAAGCCCGCGCCGCCTCGCGAAAGAAGCCGGTTCTGGTCTACAGCCGCGGTTACACCGCCAGTTCCTCGCGCGCCGCGCTCTCCCACACCGGCTCGGTGGCCAGTTCCGAGGAGGTCTACCGCGGAGCGTTCCGGCAGGCCGGGCTCCTGCAGGTCCAATCCAGCTCGGAGATGGCCGCCACTTGCAAGGCCCTCTCCATGGGTGGCATGCCCACCGGTGACGGGGTCTTTATCTCCACCCACTCGGCGGGGCCGGTGGTGGCCATATGCGATATCTGCGAGCGGGGAGGCCTGCGCTTCCCCCCTCTTAAGCCGGAAGTGACAAGGGCCATGGGGTCATTTCTGCCCGAGCACGCCATCGCCGCCAATCCCCTCGATATGTTCGCCTTCGCCTGGACCGACACCTCGCTCTACCTCAAGGCGGCCGACCTCGCCCTGGGCCAGGAGGACATCCACTGCGCCATGGCCGTCTTCGTCACCGGGGGAGGGGCGGGGCCGGTGTTTCCCTCGCGTGAGTACGCGGAGATAGGCCGCAAACACGGCAAGCCGGTGTTCTTGTGCCTTATCACCCCATGCGCCCTGGCGCATGAGATCGCGGAGGCGCAATCCCATGGCGTAATAGCCTTGAGCTCACCGGAGAAGGCCGCGCAAACACTGGTCAACCTGAGGCGTACCCGCAGGTTGCTGTCGCGTGAGGATAGCGGTGACACTCCGCTTTGATGAACGCTCTTACGGGGTCGAAAAAGGTTGGGAGGGCGCGCCTCTCGTCCCGACAAACGTGGCGGACTCGACGAGAGGGAAGGGGCGGTCCCCCAAGTTTGCGATCTGGGTATGATGATCTTTTTCCTTCTCTCAGAAACAAGAGCATCTACGGGATCGAGGAGAGGATCGTGAACAGGCCGGTGGAAATGCCCTAGAAAAGCAGTTAAAATCAATCCCGGTGATCTTATGCCGAGATTCGGTTTGGGCAGAAAAGACATCGCGAAGCTGGAAAGGGAACGCGATGTAGAGGGCATAATCGATTTCCTCAGGGACGACGATGACAAGGTCGTCTTCCAGGCCATAGAGGCGCTGACGCGCATCGGGGACAACCGCGGCATCGAGGCCTTGATGGCCCTGGTAGCCGATGCATCCACACGGGATATCGTGCGCGCAAAGGCCTGGCTCGCCCTGGACGTGGGCCTTGCGCGCGAGGCAAAAAAACGCACCGACTGGACCTGAAAAGGGGCCGCTCAACATGACCGTGCCTGAATATCCAAAGCTGCGACGCCTGGAGGCCTTTCCGGCCAGACAGCAGGGCAAGGAGGTAATCGCCCTGCGCGACCCCGAGGGCTATATGCGCAACCTAGTGGTCCTGCAGCCGCCCATCTATTTCATCGCCTCCCTGTGCGACGGCACGCGCTCCCTGCGCGACATCCAGGCCGCCTATGTGCGGCGCTTCGGCGATATCATCACCAGCGACCAGGTAGCAGGGGTCATCAACGAGCTGAACCAGAAGATGCTCCTGGACAGCGAGGAGTTCCGGGCCTATAAACGGCGCCTGGACGAGGAATACCTCTCTCTGCCTAACCGCCCCATGACCAGCGCAGGCAGCGCCTACGCTGCCGACCCCCGGGCCCTGCTGCAGCAGGTCCGCTCTATGCTCATGGAGGCCGGGGAGACGGAGCCGCTTCCCGGCGGCCTTCCCGTGGGGGTGGTGGCGCCCCACATCGACCTGGAGCGGGGAAGGGAATGCTACGGCAAGCTGTACTCACTGCTCGCGGTCTCCAGCGGGGGACAGGCGCCGCCCCTGGTGGTCATCCTCGGCACCTGCCACGGCGAGATGGAGGGGCCCTTCGCCCTCACGCGCAAGAATTACCTCACCCCCTTCGGACTGGTGGAGACGGATGCCGGTCTGGCTGAGGGTCTCGCCCAGGCGGCGGGGATAGACGGGCTAGGCGACGAGCTCTCACATCGCTCCGAGCACTCCATAGAGGTGCAACTCCCTCTGCTGTGCGTGATCTTCGGGGGGGCTGACCGCTTCCGCCTCCTTCCCATAACCTGCAATTCCTTCCATCCTTTTATCGCCGATGGGCGCTCCCCCTCCGAGGACGCGGGGGTGAGCGCCTTCGTGAACGCCCTCCAGGGGCTGCTCTCCGCCATGGAGGGACGGGCCCTGCTAATTGCCAGCGCCGACCTGGCACACGTGGGCAGACGTTTCGGGAGCCTTCTCCCCCTCGACGGCGTGCTGCTCTCCTCGGTCATCGCCAAGGACAAGGAGATGTTGCGCAGGGTGGAGGAGGGTGATGCCGAGGGCTTCCATTCCTATATCGCCTCCGAGGGCGACTCGCGCCATGTCTGCGGGCACTCCCCCATCTACACCCTCACCAAGGCTCTGGATGGGAGGAAGGGAAAGCTCGTCGATCACTGTCACTGGTTCGACCCCCAGGAGGGCTCCGCGGTCACCTTCGCCGGCCTGGTCTTCCCCTGAGAGGGCCCGGTAAACACCGGCTCTAACGAAATTCGAACATCCAGCCGCCTAAACACGGAGCCGCACCTGGGGCAAGGCCGCTTCGCCTCTCCCGAGGACCGGACGCTACCGGGACGGGACGCCATCGCGTCATCGCTCGCGGCTCGGGAAGGAGTGGGACCGCCGCCTTCCCCCATGCCTGCCGTGCCGGGAATCCCTGGCACATGAGCCGCCCTGCCCCGCGCCATGCCCTCCCGGCGCCAGCGGTATCGTCCTCAACTCGCTCCCGTACCGCCATTATGGGTTGGCGGCCTGCGCCGCTGATTTATAAAAAGCGCGATTAAAGAAAGGCCGATGACCATAAGTGCAGGCTCGGTTGCAATACCGAAAAAGCGTCCCACCACGCCTCTTCACGACCCTGCTGGCAGTCACTGCTATTTGATCAGTCTTACGTCGGCGCTGCGCACACCTGCCGAAGCGACCCCGTTTTCAGGTTGATCGCATATCGCTATCATGGTTTGGTGGCCGGCGACACCGGTCCTCGCAACACGCGATAAAAGGAAACGGGATGTCGGAAAAACTCCTGGGGCCAGGAGCCCCCGTCACCAAACGGCCACTGGCGTCCAATCGCCAGTTGGTGCTGCTCTTTTTTTCCCAGTCGCTGGGCATGATGGCGCGAGCCGCCTATTTCGTGGGCCTGCCTCTTTTCGTACTGGAGCGCACGGGCTCGGCTTTCTCCATGGGCATCTCCCTTTTTCTGGGATACGCTCCCTTCACCGTCGCCGGGCCCTTCGCCGGAGCGGTGGTGGACCGCTTATCCCGGCGCGATCTCATTGTGGCCACCAATCTCCTCTACGCGGCGGCGCTTTTCGCCCTTCCCTTCATGCACTCCACCGTTCTCATCTACGTCATCGCTTTCACCGCCTCCTTGTTCGGCGTGGTGCTCACCAACGCCGTCGCAGCCCTTATCCCGGAGTTGGTGGACGTCATCAACCTCGCAAAAGCCAATTCCGTATACTCCTTCCTGCGCTCCTTCAACTACCTGGTGAGCATGTTCGCGACCTACTTCCTCATCGAGGCCATGGGCAAGGAGAACATCTTCTACTTGTGCTCCCTGTTGCTCCTTCCCTCGGGACTGATATGTATGGCCTTGAAAAGAGACCGCCCCCGAACGGCGGGACATCACCCCCACGAGGCCGGAGAGGAGGAGGCGGGGAAAGAGGGAGAGTCTGGAAAGGAAGGCGGTTTCAAGGAGGCCTTGAGGATCATCCGATCCGACCGTCATGTTCGCTCCCTCACCCTTATGCACCTGATGTTCATGCCCATCTTCGGCGCTTTCGAGGTCATGCTGCCCATTATATGCGCCGACCGCCTGGGGAACGCGGATTATTACCCTCTCGTCAGCGCGGGGGTGGGAGCGGGCCTTGCCCTGGGGAGCCTGTTTACCTACCGGATGCTCAACCGTTTTCGGCCCCTGGACCTGGTCTTTATGAGCTTCCTGGGATATTCAGCCGGCGCTTTCGCCATCTCGAGAAGCGGCTTCCTCGCCCTCGCCGTCGCGGCGAGCTTCGCCATGGGCATGGTGGACGCCTTCGGTTTCACCACCTACGAATACCTTAAGCAGCGGTTGGTTCCTTCTGCCTATCGAGGTCGTGTTTTCGCCATCATGGACGCCGTGGTGCTGCTCCCCCTGCCCCTGGGCTACCTGCTGATGGGGTATTTCGCGGAACGGGCGAGCGTCCTCACCCTTGGCGCCTGGCTGGGGGGGATCGGCCTGGCGCTGGCCGCTCTTTCCTTCCCCCTTACCCGCGGGCTGCCGTCCCTGAGCGGAAAACCACAGGCTTGAGGCGAAAAAACCCGCCTCCTCAACGTCGAGAAAGGCAAAGCCCTCTTTAACGCCTATCGAGCCTTGCGGGAACAACCGCTCTCATCAAGAGATCATCATCGCCTGATATAGTATGGCCTTCGCCGGAACGTTGGGGGAGGAGACGCTACATGAATACCGGTTTGATGCTCGAGGATCTTGCAAGGAATGAAAAGAGGTTAAACCGTCCAAGGCGAGGTCGGCATAAAGGAAACACGGCAGAGAATGGTTTTGCACGCCTTTGCTCGCAATTGCCACAGGAGACACTTGTGAGGCACTTCTCCCCGGTGGGCATGTCTCAGTATTGCACCCTCTTGCCTGCATTTACCATAGGAGCCACTCCCGGTTTGATAACGGCCGGCGAAAGTAGCACGGGTCGATAAGGACAAGGTCAAATCCTCGCGTTTATGGCACGGTGTCGCTTTCGAGTCTCGGCGGCCTTCTGAAAAACCATTGATACGGAAGCGAAATGGCTGGGGGGCATGCACACCTATATTCTCAGGAATTCTCCGGGAAATGGCAGGCGACGCGGTGGCCGGGAGCCTTTTCCTCCAGGGGCGGCTCCGTTTCCACGCATATTTCCTGTACTTTCCAGCATCGGGTGTGGAACCTGCATCCGCTGGGAGGGTCGATAGGGCTGGGCACGTCTCCCTCCAGGATAATGCGTTTCCTCTCCCTCTCCTTGGCGGGGTCGGGAAGAGGCACTGCGGACATCAGGGCCACGGTATAAGGGTGCCGGGGATTATTGTATAGGTCGTCGTGGTAGGCCCGTTCCACAACCTTCCCCAGGTACATCACCGCCACCTCGTCGCTTATGTGCCGCACCACGGAGAGATCGTGGGCGATGAAGATATAGGTGAGGTGGAAGCGCTCCTGCAGTTCCTTGAGTAGGTTCAACACCTGCGCCTGTATGGAGACGTCCAGGGCGGATACCGGCTCGTCGCAGATGATCAGTTTCGGGTTAAGGGCCAGGGCGCGCGCCACCCCGATGCGCTGCCTCTGCCCTCCCGAGAACTCGTGGGGGTAGCGCGTGAAATGCTCGGGCTGAAGCCCAACCAGGGTGAGGAGCTCGACCGCCCGCCTCCTCCTCTCCTGTTTGCTCCCCTCTTTGTGGATAGCCAGGGGCTCCATGATAATGGACCCCACGCTCATGCGCGGGTTAAGGGAGGCGTAGGGGTCCTGGAAGATGATCTGCATGGAGCGTCGCACCTGCTGCATGTCACGCCGCTTGAGCTTGAGGATGTCCGTCCCTTCGAAGATGACCTCCCCCTGGTCCGCTTTGACGAGGCGCAGCATCAGCCTCGCCAGGGTGGACTTGCCGCACCCCGATTCCCCCACCAGCCCCAGGGTCTTCCCCTCCTCCACGTCCAGGCTCACCCCGTCCACCGCCTTGACCGTGCCCCCCAGGCGCGAGAGGATAAGGCCTTTCCCCACCGGGAAGTGCTTCACCAGGCCGCGGGCCTCCACCAGCGCCGCCATCAGGCCTTCACCTCCTGGCCGCGCTTCTCGAAATCCGTGGCGAAATGGCAGGCGGAGAGGTGGCCGGGTTCCGCTTCCTTGAGCTGTGGCTCCTCCTGGAAGCATATCTCTTCCGCGAAAGGGCAGCGCGGGGAGAAACTGCACCCAGGCGGCAGGTTGATGAGCGAAGGCGGCGACCCGCCGATGGTGAGCAGGCGGTCTTTCTTCTCGTCCAGGCGCGGCACCGAGCGCATGAGGCTCCAGGCGTAAGGGTGCCGGGAGTTGTAATAGACGCTGTCGATATCCGCGTATTCCACCACTTTCCCCGCGTACATCACCAGTACCGTCTCGGCCACCCCCGCCACCACCCCCAGGTCGTGGGTGATGAGCATCACCGCCAGCCCGATCTCCTGACGCAGTCTCCCTATAAGCTCCATGATCTGGGCCTGGATGGTGACGTCCAGGGCCGTGGAGGGCTCGTCGGCGATGAGCAGCTTGGGCTCGCACGAGAGGGCCATGGCGATCATGGCCCGCTGGCGCATGCCGCCGGAGAACTCATGGGGATACATGCCGTAACGCCTCTCGGCCTGGGGTATCTCCACCATCTTCAAGAGTTCTATGGCCCTCCGCTTGGCCTCCCTGCGGGAGAGGCCGAGGTGGACCTGGATGGCCTCTCTGATCTGGCTTCCTATGGTAAAAACGGGGTTCAATGAGGTCATGGGGTCCTGGAATATCATACCAATATTGTTCCCCCTTACCTGGCGTATCTCCTTATCGCTCATCTTGAGGAGATCCCGTCCCTCGAAGACGATCTCGCCTTCCTCTATGCGCCCGGGAGGGTTCGGGACCAGGTTCATCACCGAGAGAGCCGTGACCGTCTTGCCGCACCCCGATTCCCCCACCACCGCCAGAGCCTCTCCCCTGGCGAGGGTGAAGGAGACGCCGTCCACCGCTTTTACCACTCCCTCCTGGGTGTGAAACCATGTCCTGAGGTTTTTTACCTCCAGGAGCGTTTCCCTGCCGTTGCCGGTCATCTCTACACGCTCCCCTTTAACCTCGGGTCCAGGGCGTCGCGAAGGCCGTCACCCAGGAGGATAAAAGCCAGCACGCTCACCACGATGGCCGTCCCGGGGATGAACATCATCCAGGGATCGGTGGTATAAAAGGGCAGGTACTGGGCCAGCATGTTGCCCCAGCTCGGGGTGGGGAGC